>JANXSA010000135.1 GCA_025352915.1 Rhodospirillales bacterium
AATGGATGAAGTTTTTTTGCTTCTTTTTGTTCACAAAAAGAAATCTTACCTTACTAACGCTCCCCCATCCACCGGCAGCTCCACCCCAGTGATGAAGTTCGCCTCGTCGCTGGCCAGAAACAGCGCGGCATTCGCCACATCCCACCCCGTCCCCATTTTCCCCCGCAACGGCACCCGGGAGTCGCGTTCGGCGGCGATTTCGGCGCGGGTGCGATTGGTGGCACGGGCGCGGGTGTCGACCGCCATTGGGGTGTCCATCAGGCCCGGCAGGATCACGTTGGCGCGGATGCCATAGGGGGCGTTCTGGATGGCGAGTTGTTTGGTGAATTCCACCATCGCCGCCTTGGTGACCTTATAGGCGACGTAAGGGTAGTTCTCGTAGGCGGCGACGGACGAAATGTTGATGATCACGCCGCTGTTCTGTGCCCGCATGATCGGGATGGCGTGCTTGGCGGCCATGATGCAGCCGCGCAGGTTGATCGCGCACAGCCGGTCGAACGCCTCCTCGGTGAAGTCGGCCAGCACGGTATCGCCGCCGCCAAGGCTGACGCCGACGTTGTAGTGCAGGATGTCCACCCTGCCCCAGCGCGCATGGGCGGCATTGATCGCGGCGGCGAGCGAGGCCTCGCTGGTGGCATCGCCGATATGGGCCTCGGCGGTGCCGCCGTCCCTGACCGCGAGGGCGGCGGTTTGCTCGGCGGAGGCAAGGTCGCGGTCGACTGCCCATACCTTCGCCCCTTCCTGGGCGAAGCGCAGCACGGTGGCACGCCCGTTGCCAACGCCTTCGCCGGGGCTCTGTCCGGCGCCGATGACGACGGCCACTTTGTTCGCCAGGCGCATTTGGTTTCCTCCAGGTTCGACTATGCTGGGCAGATCAGCACCCGCATCAGGACGGGTCAATCATGCGGCAGGCGGGCGCGGGGCCGATGCAGAATTTCGACGTGATCATATTGGGCGCCGGGGCCGCAGGGCTGATGTGCGCGATGACCGCCGGCGCGCGCGGGCGGCGGGTGCTGCTGCTGGACCATGCCGAGGCGGCCGGGAAGAAGATTCTGATCAGCGGCGGCGGGCGCTGCAACTTCACCAATTTGGAAGTGGTGCCGGAGCGGTTCGTGTCGAAGAATCCGCATTTCGCCCGCTCGGCGTTGGCGCGCTACACGCAACACGATTTCATCGCGCTGGTCCGCAAGCACGGCATCGCGTTCCACGAGAAGACGCTGGGCCAGTTGTTCTGCGACGGATCGGCCCGCGAGATCGTGGCGATGCTGCTGGCGGAATGTGCGGCGGCCGGGGTGGCGCTGAAGCTCGGCTGCCGGGTCACCGGCGTCACCCGCGGGGAGGCGTTCACGGTGATGACCAGCGACGGACCCTTCAACGCCCCAGCGCTGGTGCTGGCGACCGGCGGATTGTCGATTCCGAAGATGGGGGCGACAGGATTGGCGTACGACCTGGCAACCCAATTCGCGCTGAAGCTGGCAGAAATTCGGCCCGGGCTGGTGCCGCTGACCTTCGGCGGCGACGACCTCGCGCTGATGCAGCCCTTGTCCGGCGTAGCGACCGAGGTGGTGGCGATGTGCGGCAAACGCGGCTTCCGCGAGGCGATGCTGTTCACCCATCGCGGATTGTCGGGGCCGGCGATCCTGCAGGTCTCGTCGTACTGGCGCGAGGGGATGGCGATCACGCTCGACCTGGTGCCGGGGCGGGATGTGCAGGCGCCACTGCTGGCGGCGAAGATGGCGCGACCCAACGCCTTGTTGCGCACGGTGCTGGGCGACCTGGTGCCGGCGCGACTGGCGGCAGCACTGGCCGCGCGGTTCGGCGATGCGGCGATGGCCACGCTGCGCGACAAGGCGTTGGGGGAGGTGGCGGCGGCGTTGCGTGGGTGGCGGTTGGAACCTTCGGGGACCGAGGGCTATGCCAAGGCAGAGGTGACGCTGGGGGGCGTGGATACATCGGCGCTGTCGCAGAAGACGATGGAGGCAATGGGCGTGCCGGGACTGTTCGTGGTGGGCGAGGCGGTCGATGTGACCGGCTGGCTGGGCGGTTATAACTTCCAGTGGGCGTGGTCCAGCGGGTGGTGTGCGGGCATGGCGGTTTAGCACCTTCACGGCGCGGCGTGATCGGGCCAGACTTGCGGCAATCATCAGGAGGGGCGGCATGGCCCGGCGGTCCAAGATTTTCGATAGCTTCGCGGAGGCGGTGGCGGACATCCCCGACGGCAGCAGCATTGCGTTTGGCGGTTTCGCGTATCCCGGCGTGCCGTTCAACCTGATCCGCGCATTGCTGGACCAAGGGGCGAAGGGGCTGACCTGCATCACCAACGGCACGGGCGGAGCGGCGGCGGACCGGATGCCGGATATCGGTATGCTGGTGGAAAACGGGCAGGTGGCGAAAGTGATCGCTGCATTTACCGCGCCGACACGGGCGTCGGACCGGATTCCGCTGACCAAGTTCGTCGATGAAGGCAAGGTCGTGGCCGAGCTGGTGCCGCAGGGCACGCTGGCGGAACGGCTGCGGGCCGCTGGGGCGGGCATTCCGGCGTTTTTCACCCCGACAGCGGTCGGCACGGAGTTGGCGGCCGGGCGGGAAACACGTCGGTTTGGCGGACGTGAGTACCTGCTGGAATACGCCATGCCGGTGGATGTGGCGTTCCTGCGGGCGTGGAAGGCGGATAGCTCGGGAAACCTGCTGTTCCGGCGCAGCCAGCGCAATTTCAATCCGATCATGGCGATGGCGGCGAAGCTGGTGATCGTCGAGGTCGAGGAGGATTTCGTCGAGCCCGGAGCGATCGATCCCGACGAGGTGCACACCTCGGGGATCTTTGTGCAGCGGATGGTGAAAATCCCGCCGCCGCCGGAAGGGTTGTGGCCGGGCCGGCGGCCGGAGAGGGTGTTGAAGTCATGAGCACGGGTTTGGAACGGCAGCAGATCGCCGATCGGCTGGCGCAGGAATTCAGGGATGGCTGGATCGTCAACCTGGGCGTGGGCATGCCGACGATGTGCTCGAACACGCCGATCGACACCGACATCATCTACCACTCGGAGAACGGGGTGATCGGCTCTGGGCCGGTGCTGCCCGATGGGCAGGAGGATGTGCACCTGGTCAATGCCGGCGGGCAGAATGTCTCGCTCAAGCCCGGCGCGGCGATCGTGCATCATGCCGACAGCTTTGCGATCATCCGCAGCGGGCGGATCGATGTGACCGTGCTTGGCATCTATGAGGTGGCGTGCAACGGGGATTTCGCCAACTGGAAGGTGGCCGGGGCCAATGGCGGAGGGATTGGCGGGGCGATGGATTTGGCGGCCTGTGCCAAGCAGGTTTTTGTCATCCTTGAGCACGCGACGCGGGACGGCAAGCCGCGGTTGTTGGCGCAATGCGCCCTGCCGGTGACGGCGCGCGGGGTGGTGACGACAATTGCCACCAATCTCGGGCTGTTCAAGCCGATGGGCGACCGCTTCCTGTTGCGTGAAATCGCACCGGGGGTCAGCGTGGACGAGGTTCGTGCGGCGACCGGGGCGCCGGTCGAGGTGGCGGTGGATTTGCGGGTGATCCGGACGCTGTGAGCGGGCGGATCGGATGACCATTCGATATAAGAAGGATTGACGATGTACCGGATCATGATGGTGGCGATTGCCGCCGCACTGGCTTTCTCGCCGGCCTTGGCACAGCAGCCGGCGCCCGCCCCGACACCGCAGCCGGCGCGTGATGTGCCGTTCACGCGGGTGATGAGCGATGGGGCGTTGGTGCGTGGCGTGGACAGCAAGGATCGGATCCTGTTGCAACTGGGCAAGTATGTGTTCGTCTGCCGGCATGGCGATGGCAAGCCGGCGACCTGCGACCTGGTGAACTGAGGATGAGTGCTGCCGATGGGCCTGCATGGGCAAATGCGATGTATGACTATCTCCGGGCGGAGGGGGTGACGCAGATCGCCTATGTGCCCGATGCCGGGCACAAGGTGATGATCGATCGGTCGCTGGCCGATGCGGATGCCCATTCGATTCCGCTGACCACCGAAGAAGAGGGGGTGGCGCTGCTGGCCGGGGCCGATCTCGGGGGCGCCAAGGGGGTGTTGCTGATGCAGTCCTCCGGGGTGGGCAATTGCATCAACATGCTGTCGTTGACGGCGGGGTCGCGGTTTCCGTTGTTGTGCATCGTCTCGATGCGCGGCGATTTCGGCGAGGGCAATCCATGGCAGTTCCCGATGGGGCGGGCAACGCAGGCCGTGCTGGAGGCGATGGGGGTTGTGGTGCTGCGCTGTGATGCGCCGGAGGATGTGATGCCGACGATCCGGGCCGCCTGTTCGATGGTGTGGGGCTCGGGCGAGGCGGTGGCGGTGCTGTTGGGGCAGCGGCTGCTGGGCGCGAAAAAGTTTTAGGGGGCAGCAGGCATGGCACAGTTGAAGCGCATCGCCGGGGTAAACCAGCCAGCGGCGACGCTGGACCGGCGCGAGGCGGTGCCGGCGCTGATCGAGCGGCCGCAGGATTGGCTGGTGGTGGCAGGCCTGGCCGGTACGGCGCAGGAGTTGTGCGCCATGACCGATGACGGGCCGAATGTGTTCGGGCTCGGCGGTGCGATGGGGGCGGGGCCGAGCATGGCGCTTGGGCTTGCCCTGGCGCAGCCGAACCGGCGGGTGCTGGGCATTACCGGGGACGGCGAGTTGCTGATGAATATCGGCGCGTTGGGCACGATCGCGCTGGCGGCGCCGGCGAACCTCAAGCTGGTCTGCGTCGATAACGGGCATTATGGCGAGACCGGCAACCAGGACAGCCAGACCGGGCTGGGGGTGCAGCTCGACCGGATCGCCGCCGGGTTCGGGATTGCCGTTGTGCATACGATCAACACGATGGCCGATATGGCGGAAGGGCGGCGTATTCTGGCGGCGCCAGGGTTGGCGTTCATCCTGTTGCGGGTGAAGGAAGGCCCGGCGATGAAGAAGCCGCGCAGCCTGCGGCCGCATGTGGTGCGCGACCGGTTTCGCGCGGCCCTTCTGGGAAGGTAGAAGGCCAGGACCAGCTCTTCGCTCCGCCAGGTGCCTACGGCGTATCCACCCGGTGCCAGACAACTCCGGATTCCATTCAATTATTCGCCCAGCTGGGGGCGCAAAATTCCGCACAAATCCCACATCTGCTGATCGAAGAGATAGGGCGTGCGATGGCTGAATGTGCAGTGGTGATTGGTGCTGGGGGAGTGGGAGCCGCGCTGGTGGTTGCGCTTCTGGCGGAAGGACGACAGGTAGCAGTCCTGGGGCGCAAGACGACTCCGCCGCTGGAGTTGTCGGATGAGGCCTCAATTGCAGCGGCCGCGGCGCATGTCGCGGCAATCGGCGTACCGCGGCTGGTCATCGATGCCACTGGCTTTCTGCACGGCGAAGGTTTCATGCCCGAGCGATCATGGCGCGATGTGGATCCTGCGCATATGGCCCATGCTTTTGCGGTCAATGCCATCGGCCCTGCGTTGCTGATGAAGCACTTTCTGCCATTGCTGCCGCGACTGGGTCGCTCCGTGTTCGTCACACTATCAGCGCGAGTGGGCTCAATCGCTGATAACCGCTTGGGTGGCTGGTACGGCTATCGCGCAAGCAAAGCGGCATTGAACCAGCTGGTGCGTACGGCCGCAGTTGAGTTGCGGCGCCGCTCGCCCGAGGCGGTCTGCGTGGCGTTGCATCCGGGCACGGTGGAAACCGGGCTGTCCGCCCCATTCACGCGTGCCGGATTGAATGTGCGCAGCGCGGACGTTGCAGCGGCGGAGTTGCTGGCAACGATTGCTGGGTTGGGGCCGTCAGACAGCGGCGGCTTCTTCGACCACAAGGCCGCGGCTATACCCTGGTAGACTACTGGCCGTCGCGCTCGACGGGGATCAGCCGACGCATATTCGCATCCGGGAGCGGGGTTCGCAGGGCGAGGCGGAAAGTTGTGCCGGCTTCGGTGGTGTGCATGAGGCCGACGTCGCCGCCTTGGGCGCGGACGAGGTCGCGGGTGATGGCCAGGCCGAGGCCGGTGCCGCCGGGTTTGCCGCTGGTGACGAAGGGCTGGAACAGGTTTTTCCGCACCAATTCCGGCAGGCCGGGGCCGTCATCGGCGATGGTCAGGATGGCGAGATCGGCGTCGGGTTCGGCGGCGATAGTGACCGTGGCGGCACCGGCTTCGGCGGCGTTGCGGATCAGGTTGGCCAGCGCGCGGCGCAGGGAGGCGCGGTCGCCCTGGACCGCGGTTGTGCCATCGATGGCGACCGTGGTTTGCAGCCGGGGATGGCGCTGGCGGACCTCATCGGCCACTTCGTACACCAGTTCGCGCAGGGCGATGCTTTCGCGCGGGGTGGTGGGCATTTCGCTAGCGAATTCCAGGGTGTTGCGCATCAGGTCGGTGGCGCGCTCGACGGTGCGGGCAATGACATCGCCGGTGCGGCGCAGGGCGGGATCGGCGTTGCCCTGGAGGCGTTCGGCGCTCAGCAGGGCGGGGGCGAGGATGCCGCGCAGGTCGTGGCTGACCTTGGCCACCGCGGCCCCCAGGGCGGCGAGCCGGGCGTTGCGCCACAATGAGGCGCGCAGTTCGCGCTGCATGGCGGCCAGTTCGCGCTGGGCGACGGAAATTTCGTCCCGCGTGGTTGGCGCCTCGTGCGGATCGTCCATCGGGGGCGTGCGTTCGGGGTCGGCGCGGAAGGCGGCGATGCTGCCGGTCAGGCGGCGCATCGGGCGCACCAGCAGCATCAGCAAAGCGAGGTGGACCAGCACGCCGGTCGGCACCGCGACGGCGAGGCCGTGCAGCGCGACGCTGGTGGCCGCGGCCTTGAGATGGGCATCCAGGTCGCCTTCCTGCAGGACGATCGACAGGATGGATTGCGGGCGCTTCGGGCTCGGCGCGACGAGCAGCATGAGGCGGCTGCCGCTGCGGGTCAGCGAGACCAGGGTGGCGGTCATGCCGGACCAGGTGGTTTCGTTGCGCAGGTCGAGCAGGACCGGGGCATGGAACTGGCCGACCGGGGCCAGGGCCACCATCGGGCGGCCGGGTTCCTGCAGGCGCACCGACATCACGCCGGCCAGGCGCAGCAGCTCTTCGCGGATGGCGCGATCCGGGCCGATTGGGGCAGCAAGCGATGGGAGGGACGGCATCGCCTGGACGGCGATCTGGGCCGCGACAATGCGGTCGCCGAGAAATTTCTGCCGCTCGCGGTGCATGGCCGGCAGGAACAGCAGCAATTCGGTCCCGGCCATCACGGCCAGGGTGAACCAGACGACGCGCCATGACAGGCTGCGGCGCGGGGGAGCGTCGCCGGGCGCTGACGCGGATTCGGGCGAATGACCGGTTTCAGCCGCCGCCTGCTGCGCCGGAGGGGGGGACGCGGCGGTCATGAGCGGCAAGGAAATGTCGGGCGCGGAGTCATGGCGCAATGGTGCGGCGACGGCCCGGCCGACGCAATGGTGGAGGCATTGGGGGGGCCATCAGCGCGAAGGTAAGGTAAGGCTGGGCTCTGCCCAGACCCGCCAGGGGCCAAGCCCCTGGACCTTAATTTTACAAGAAATTTGATTGATTACAAAGATATAGAGGCCTTGGGAAGGATTCAAATTCTTCTATGGTTAAG
>JANXSA010000110.1 GCA_025352915.1 Rhodospirillales bacterium
CGGGGAAAGGTCAACAGGGCGGTCACATACAGCAACACCGCGGATAACAGAACCCGGTCATATCCGGCCCCGATGGCGGTCAGATTGGCCAGCGGGGTCGACACCACCGAGAACGCGCCGTTGAGCCCCCAGGCCCAGGGCAGGAACCCGCCGGAGCCGACGCGGCCGAGGCCGAGCGGGAACGGCAAGCCGAGGGCGACGGAGACCGGGGCGGCGATGGCCAGCACCAGGGCGGCGCGCGCCAGCCAGGGCAGGCCGAGGGTCGCCAGCATCAGGTCTTGCAGGAACAGCAGCACCAGCGCCGACCAGACGACGATGATGACGGTGCAGATCAGGCTGGCCCGCGCGGCGATGGGGGCCAGGCGGCCGGTCAGCATGCTGCCGAGGCCGGAGAAGATCAGCATGCCGGTCAGCACCAGCGCGAAGCCCGAGCTGCGGTCGTTCAGCCAGAAGCTGGCGCGCTCGATCAGGAACATTTCGACGAACAGGAAGCCCAGGCCGAGGCAGGAGAAATACACCACCGCGCGAACCGTGCCGGTCCAGCCCGCGCCGGTCCTGACCCGTCTTCCGCCGAGCAGCGGCAGCACCAGGACCAGCAGCGCGATCACGATCGCCTGGCCGAGCACGGCGACGTTAACCAGCGGCCCGATCTCGGCCTGCGGCAGGAGTTCCAGGCGCTTGATGATGGTGCCGAGTTCGGTCAGGCGCAGCACGGCGTAAAAGAACGGGCGGTCATAGGTGATCGGCGCGAGGTCGAAGGCATCGACGGACAGGCTGGCAGCGCCGCGCAGGATCGACAGCGCCTCGTCGGCCACGGCGTCGTGCGCGCCTTCGCCGGAGGTGACCGCGCCGTCGGCGAAGGACACCGATGGGAGGTCGTTGTAGATGGCGCGCTTCGCCGCCCCCGCTTCCATGGGCGCGTCCATGCCGGGGAACCAGGAGATGTCGAAGGAGCGGGCCTCGGCGAATGCCTGCGCGGTGGCGATGCGCGCTGCGACAAACGGCCGGTTGGACAGCAGGATGCGGACGTTCCAGGCGCTGCGGACGATGATCACGTGGGCGGGCACGTCGCGGATGCCGGCGCCGAGCAGGCCCTCGCGGGCGGTGGCGAGCATGCGCACGGCATAGGCGGGGAATTCGCGGATCGAGACCGGGATCGAGACGATGCCGCCCGGCGAGAGGGCGCGCAGGTAGGTGGCCAGGGCCTCGGCGGCGAAGGCGGCGTTGTTGGCCTCGGCGGTGTCGAGGAAGTCGAGCGAGATGTCGACGAGGTCGTAGGGGCCATCGGCGGCCGCGGCGATCGGGCTGTCGCCGCGCAGGCGCACGCGGGGGTCGGGCGGCATGGGCGGCACCTCGCCCATGCCGTGGCGCAGGATGCCGAGCAGGACGGGTTCGGGCTCGACCACTTCGAGCGCGCCGGCGCCGAGGGTCAGCGCCTCGGCGATGCGAAAGCCGCCCGAGGCGCCGGCGAGCAGCACGCGCGGTTTTTCGAGCATGGCGTATGGCAGGGCGGCGAGGGTGGCGGGGGCGTATCCCGTTTCGAGTCCGCCCCCGCCTGATCCATCGGGCTTTGGCAGGGCGGCGAGACGGTTGCCGTCGCGGTACAGGCCGAGCGCCCCTGGCGGTCCCGGCAGGCCCATCATGCCGGCGTTGTTGGACAGGTCGGTGTCGACGCGCTCGGTGAAGTTCTCCAGCAGGTGATACAGGCCGCGCGGCTGGCGCAGTTCGGCCAGGATGCGGCTGTCGGGCACATTCAGCGGCGCGTAGATGCTTTTGTAGTCGTTGAAGCGCGCCTCGCTGGCGAAGATGCTCAGCGCCATGCCGGCGGCCAGGGCGGCCAGGGTGGCCGGGCGGACCCAGGCGCGGCTTGTGAACAGGGCGGCGAGCGCCAGCGGGATCAGCAGCGCCGGCAAGAGCATGAACGGGTGCAGCACCCACATCAGCGCGAGCCCGAGCAGCGAGCCGGCGCCGGCGCCGGTCAGGTCATAGCCGTAGACCCGGCCGATCTCGCGGTCGTTGAGGATGAAATACAGGCTGATATAGACCCCGCCGCCGCAGAAGAACGGCAGCAGGACGAGGTAATAGGCGGCGATGTTCCAGAGCTGCGCCGCGAAAGTGGCGGGGTTTTGCAGTTGCAGCGGATTGAACGGGTTGGCCGCGACGAAGTGAAAGCCCACGGCGGCGGCCAGGATCAGGAAGGCCGGCAGCCAGTCCAGCAACACCCGGCCGCGCGCGGCAAACCTGTCGCGGGCGAGCGCCATCACCACGCCGGACAGGGCAAAGCCGGCCAGCACGATGGAGATCACCCAGTAGCCGTATTCGGACCATTTCGCGACGGCGAAGTAGCGGGTGAGCGCGATCTGGATGCCGACCATGGCGGCGGAGACGAGAAACAAGGGCAGCAGGGCGGCGAGGGAGAGGCGGGGCATTGGGATCCCAGGACAGAAAGGAAGGTCTTCTTTTTCTGAAGAAAAAGAAGCAAAAA
>JANXSA010000186.1 GCA_025352915.1 Rhodospirillales bacterium
CGGATTCGCGCACGAATGGCGCGGCCAAACAGCCGCTGCTGCTCCTCCCACTCCACCGGAAACCCCTCCCGCAGCACATGCACCCCGAGTTCCGCCGGCTGCCGCCCACCCATGATCGCCTCGACGATGTCCGGCGCCAGAAGCTTCAGCCGCAGCACATCCCCCACATTGGTCCGGTCCAGCTTATCCGCCCGCGCAAAGTCAGCGACGGAGGCGTAGGAACCTTCGTCCACCAGCCGCTTCTATCGAAATGCCCGCCCAGTTCCTTGAGCAGCGAGAGATCGAGGGGGATGGATACCTGATGCGGAGCGCAGGGCAACACGGAGCCCTCCGGGCACACCGCCGCCTTGCGCGCGTCAGGCTTCTACCGAGGCGCCCGAGCATACTCCGGATTGCGGAACCGCTCGAACGTCACGTCCGTGTCCCGATACCCCGGCTGCGCCGACTCACCGAACGCCGCCACCAGTGCAGCATGGCGTTCCTCGATATGACCAAGATACTCGGGATGAGGGATGATGTACATCGCGTTCACCGCGATCGCCCGCAGCACCATCTCGCCCACTCGCACTGGGTCCATCCGCTGCTCCTGCTCGATGCGGAGCGAGTCGGTGCCAACCGTCGCCAATCCGTCAAACGCGTCGGGCGTCTTCGCCCGAATGGCGACGGAACTGGCAAATAGGTTGCTCCGCACCCCGCCCGGGCACAGTACGCTCACCCCGATCCCGGCCGGAGCCAACTCGGCCCGCATCGACTCCGACAGGCCGACGACCGCGTATTTCGACGCGCAGTATGCCGCGATACCGCCAGGTGCCATCAGCCCCCCGGTGGAGGCGGTGTTCACTATGTGCCCGCCCTGCCCGCGGGCAATCATGCGCGGTGCCATCGTCCGCGCGCCGAGGAATGTGCCTGTGGCATTGATCTCCAGCACCATCCGCCACAGCGCCTCGGGCATCTCTGCCACTGAGGTGTCCCGCCCGTCGGCAAACCGACCCTGCCCTACACCGGCGTTGTTGCAGAGGATATTAACCGGCCCGAGCGCCGCTTCCACCGCTTCGACGGCGTACTCCCATTCCGTAGCACGCGTCACATCCAACTTCACCGCCTTCCCCAGGCCTGGCAAAGCCGCCTCGGCCACTTCCAGCGCGTTGTCGTTGATGTCCGCGATGGCGACCCGAAGCCCTGCCGCGATGAACGCCCGGGCCATTCCCAGGCCGATACCACTCGCCCCGCCAGTAACTAGCGCCGTCTTGCCCGCAAGCTTCTGCACTGCACGCTCCCTGCATTCCGCCGCGTCAGAGCGGCCTGACGCAGATAAACCTCAGTTCCACCTCATCGCAATGCGCCCATCCCTAAAGGACCCGTGCAAATGGCCTCGTCTTGACGAGACCCTGCCAGGTCGGCATCACGCCGGTTCAAGTGGTACACTCTTCCGGCGAATGCGAGAGCGCCTCGGTTATCCATCCAAAACTGTCTCAGACCTTCGTGACGTGGATGCCGGGGAGCCGGCCGTTGTTCCATTTGCCGCCAATGGCTCGCTCGACCTGGGCGCCGAGCTGCAACAGCAGTCCGTCGCTGGCCTGCTTGCCGATGGCCTGGATGCCGAGCGGCAGGCCATTGTCGTGCTGGGCGAGCGGCATCGAGAGGCCGGGAATGCCGCAGAGGTTGCCGAGCGGCGTATAGGCATACATGCCCCAAAGCTTGCCGAACCAAGTGTAGACGTCATCCGTCGCGTTCATGGTGATGAAGTCGAGCGTGCCGAGGCGATGGGTGGTCTGGGTCGAGATGGGGGTGAGCAGGATGTCCCACTGCTCGAGGAAATTGGCGAAGGTTCGCGTGGTGGAGTTGAAGACGCGCTGCATCTGCTCGCGGGCAGAATAGGGCTTGTTGATTCCCTCCTCCCATATCTTCATGTTCATCGGCTCGATCAGCGACGCATCCGGTCGGTTGTGGCCGCGCAGGCGGGAGAGGCGGTCGATATTGGTGGCGATGTTGGTGATGTAGCTTTCGGTCTGGGCGGCATAGGCGGCGCGGAAATCGACGGCGGGGGTCGCCCAGTCGACGTGATGGCCGAGGGAGGCGAGGAGCTTTCCGGCCTTCTCCAGCTCGGCGACAATGTGCGGCGTCGAACGGTAGTCGCCCCAGTCATGCGAAAGCGCGATGCGGAGCGGTTTCGGATCGCGGGCAATCATGGCGCTGCAGGTTTCGGGTTGGGTCCAGAAGGGCATGAACTCGCCGGGCGCCGCACCACGGCAGGCATCCAGGAAGGCCGCGGTGTCGCGGACAGTGCGGCTGTGGCAGCCCCGGACGGAGACGACGGCCATGAGGTCGGAGCCATCGGGGGCGGCGGAGAAGACACCGCGCGAAGGCTTGAGGCCTACGTTGCCGCAGATGCCGGCGGGGATACGGATCGAGCCGCCGCCGTCGCTGGCATGGGACAAAGGCAACACGCCGCTGGCGACGCAGACTGCGGTGCCGGACGAGGAGCCACCGGAGGTATAGGCGGGGTCCCACGGATTGCGGGTGGTGTAGACCTCGGGATTCTCCGTGGAGCCGCAGACGCCGAATTCGGGCGTTGTGGTGCGGCCCATGATGTTGAGGCCGGCGGCGCGGAGTTTTTCGACAAGGAAACTGTCGGCGGTGGCGACGTTGCCGCGCATCAGGCGGGCGCCCAACTCCTGGCCGCGGCCCTTCAAGGTCGGGCCGAGATCCTTCATCAGGTACGGCACGCCAGCGAAGGGGCCCGTGGGATCCATGCCATCCTTCAGCGGATCGGCAACAACATCGTCGAATACCTCGACGACAGCGGTGGAAAGTGGGTTGATTTTAGCGATGCCCGCGACCGCCTGAGCAGCGAGCTCGGCGGGCGAGACCTGGCCGGCGCGGACCAGCCCGGCGAGACCCACGGCATCATGGCTGATCCACTCGTCCCAGCCCATCACGGTCGTCATGCCGGCATACTCCCTACAGTTGGGGGAAGCCTACGTGAGGAGGGGTGGGGGCGGGAAGCGGGGGGTCTTCAGCACCTGATAGCGAAACGTCGTCACCGACCATTGGCTGACCGCCTGCGGCGGGGTCAAGGTGCGGACGAGGTTGTAAGATAGGGCGCGAAGCTGGAGCCGCACGGCGTTACCGCCACCCACACCCCCTCCATCAGCCGCGGCAGCGTCATCCCCTCAGGCTGCCTCCCATCCAGGATCGCCTCGACGATATCAGGGGCCAGCAGCGTCAGCATCAGGATCTTCCCGAGGTAGCCCCGATCCAGCTTCTCCCCCGCCGCCAATTCGGTGACCGTCCCGTAGCGCCCGTCGTCCAGCATCTTCTTCCACCGGTGCGCTCGTGCCAAGGCTTTGATCAGCGTGCTGTCGATCCGCGCTCGCGGTGTCGCCCAAGGTGCACCATCTGGCGCCACGACCAACCTCCGCCC
>JANXSA010000199.1 GCA_025352915.1 Rhodospirillales bacterium
CCGGACGGGCGTGTCGTGGGGTTTGTTGATGTGCCGGGGCATGAGCGGTTCCTGGGCAATATGCTGGCCGGGGTGCTGGCGATGGACCGGGTGTTGCTGGTGGTGGCCGCCGATGACGGGGTGATGCCGCAGACGGTCGAGCATCTGGAGGTGCTGCGGCTGGTGGGGGTGGCGGGGTTGGCGATCGCGCTGACCAAGATCGATCGGGTGGCGGGGGAGCGGGTGGCGGCGGTGGCGGCCGAGGTGGCGGGGCTGGCGGCGCGGGCGGGGTATGACGCGCCGGTGCATCTTGTTTCCAATGTAAGCGGCGCGGGGATCGCGGGGTTGTGGGCGTGGATTGATGGGGCGCCGGCGGAGGTGCCTGTGGTGGAGGGCGGGTTTCGGCTGTCGATTGATCGGAGTTTCGTGCTGCCGGGGATTGGGACAGTGGTCACCGGGACGGTGGCGGCGGGGGAGGTTCGGGCGGGGGATGGGGTGACGGTGTCGCCGGCGCGCCTGTCGGCGCGGGTGCGCAGCTTGCGGGTGCAGGATCGGGCGGCGGAGCGGGCTGGGGTGGGGGATCGGTGTGCGTTGGCGTTGTCGGGGCCGCGGGTGGAGCGGGCGCGGCTGCGGCGGGGGGATTGGCTGGTGGCGCCGCATTTGCATGCGCCGAGCGAGGTGATCGATGCGCGGGTTCGGCTGGCGGAGGACGGGCGGCTGCGGCATGGCGGGGCGGTGCATGTGCATCATGGGGCGGCGTCGTACCCGGCACGGCTGAGGGTTTGGGATGAGGGGGAGGGGTTTGTCAGGTTGCAGTTGGCACGGGCGGCGGCGGTGCTGCATGGCGACCGGCTGGTGCTGCGGGATGATGCGACCGGGCGGGTGATGGCGGGGGGGCATGTGGTGGACCCGTTTCCGCCGGTGCGGCGGCGGAGCCGGGCGGTTCGGGTGGGCGAGCTTTCCGTGTTGGCGGTGGCGGATCCGCATCGGCCGTTGGCGGCGGTGATGGAGCACCATGGCTGGGTGGATGTTGCCGGGTTTGCGTTGGCGCGTAATTTTGATGCCGGGAAGCTGGCGGCCGGGTTGACGCTGGTGGGGCGGCGGATTGCGGTTTCCGAGGGGACGCGGGCGGCGGTTCGGGGGCGGGTGTGCGCGGCGCTGGGGCGGTATCATTGCGAGCACGGGGACGAGTTGGGGCCGGCGCGGGCGGTGCTGTTGTCGGCGGCGGGGACCGAGGCGGTGATTGCCGAGGCGATGCTTTCGGAACTGCTGGCCGAGGGCGTGGTGGTCGCGCAGGGGTTGGTGCTGCGGTTGGCGGATCATGCGCCGCAGTTGGCGGTGGCGGATTTGGCGGCGTGGCCACGGGTGGCGGCGCTGTTGGAGGCGGGCGGGTTGCGGTCGGTGCGGGTGCGCGAGGTGGCCGAGGCGTTGGGGGTGGAGCCGGGGGCGGCGGAGGCGTTGCTGGTGCGATTCGAGCGGTTTGGGCGGGTGGTGCGGGTGGCGGCGAATAGGTTCTTCTTGCCGGCGACCGTGGCGGCATTGGCGCAGGCGGCGGTGGTGCTGGGCGAGGCGGACGGGTTTTCGGCGGCCGATTTCAACCGGCATACCGGGATCGGGCGGAATGTGGCGATCGAGGTGTTGGAGTTTCTTGACGGGATCGGGGTGACGCGGCGGACCGGGGAACTCCGCCATGTCGTTCGGGACATGGCGGAAGTTCTGGGTTAGTTGCCTTTCAGCAGCATTCCGACGATGGCATCGAAATGCGTGTCGGCGATGGCGCGGAGTTCGTCATCCGTCCGGTCCTGGACCGGGTGGGGGATGAAGATGCAGGCGGGGTCGGTGCCGAGGGCCTTTGCCTGGGCCTCGGCGGCTTCGATGAACTCGGTGGTGGCGACCACCATCGAGGGGATGCCGCGGGACTCGAAATCTGCCAGGTCATGCAAACTGCACGACGTGCACGAGCCTCAGTCCGCCAGTCCCTGGATCACCACGTTGACCTCGGTGCCGATCTGCTGGCGCAGGGGCAGCGGGGCCGGGCGGGCCATGGTGGGCTTCATGTAGCGCCGTGTGGCGATGCCGCGCTGTTGCAGGCGCAGGTCGATCTGGTCGAGGAAGACGTCGCCGCGGGGCTTGGAGATGTCGACGATGCCGACGGTGAGGCCGGCGATGGTGTCGGGCCGTCCCAGGCGCGGGCGTATTGTTGGACTTCGCTCCGATGTCGGGTCGAGTAGGGCGCTCATGGTTTGATCTCCTTGGTGACGGGTGCCGACCCGCGTTCGCCGCTGGCCGACCATCCGCCGATGATGCCGGAAAACATGCCGGCTCCGCCACCGGCGCGAACGATCAACAGGCCGCCGGGGCGGAATTTTGCGATTTTTCGGCCGGCGTAGCTCGGTGGGCCGCCTTCGGCGATGCCGTGGGCGCCGGCGATCAGGTCATCGCCGTTCATTTCGGTGAGGCGGTAGAGGGCGGCGTAAAGCTGTTGCTTGGTCCAGCCGGCTTCTCGGAATGTTCGTTCGTGTTCGGGGGAGATGACGATCATGGCGTCGCAGGCCGGTGCCAGTTTCGGATTGTAGATCGCCTTCATGCAGCCGGCGAAACTGCGGGCGAGGCTTTCGGGGTCGCGGGATTTCTGGTCGACGACGCCCTGGAGGCCGTAGCCGGCGAAGACGGTCACCGCGGATCTTCCGGGGGCGATGCCGCGTTCGACCGAGAGTGGTTCCCAGCAGGAGCCTTCCTCGTCCTCGGCGAAGCAGTAGGTCAGCTTGCCGGGGTTGCCGAGGGTGGCGCGGTCGACTTCCTGCGGGCGGCCGCCGCCGATGTTGCGGATGACCAGTTGCAGGGCGCGGCCGATGGTGGCGTTGGCGCGGTTGCCCTGGCCGAGGGCGTTGCCGCGGGCGTTCATGCCGATCTGTTGGCGGACGGGGCCGTTCACCACCACGACGGGGCCGACATACATGGTGGTGGCGAGGACGCCGTGCATGGCGAAGGGTTCGTCCAGCACGGCTTCGACGGCGGCGAGGACGACGGGGAGGTACTCGGGCTTGCAGCCGGCCATCACGGCGTTGATGGCGATTTTTTCGACGGTGGCGGGGACGAGGTCGGAGGGGACCAGGCCGATGACTTCCTGCGGGT
>JANXSA010000392.1 GCA_025352915.1 Rhodospirillales bacterium
GGTGGATGAGGTGTTGGCAGCGTTGGCGACGCGGCCTGCACAGATGCATGTGGTGATCACCGGCCGCAACGCCCGCCCGGCGCTGATCGAAGCAGCCGACCTGGTGACCGAGATGGTCGCCACCAAACACCACTTCGCGGCTGGGGTGAAGGCGCAGAAAGGTATTGAGTTCTGACCTGTAAAGCATTGATGTTACAGGGAACTGGATCCAGCGTTGGCAAGTCGGTGCTAACCGCTGGACTGGCCCGGGCGCTGACTTTGCGGGGCATGACGGTGCGGCCGTTCAAGCCGCAGAACATGTCCAACAATGCCGCGGTAACGCCGGATGGCGGTGAGATTGGCCGGGCGCAGGCGTTGCAGGCAAGGGCCTGCGGCGTCGCGCCGAGCGTTCACATGAACCCGGTGCTGCTGAAGCCGCAGAGCGAGACCGGGTCGCAGATCATCGTGCAGGGCCGGGTGTTCGGCACCAGCAAAGCGCGCGAGTACCAGGCACTCAAGCCCGGCCTGATGCCGTATGTGCTCGACAGTTTCGCGCGACTGCGGGGGGAGGCCGAAATCGTGTTGGTGGAGGGCGCTGGCAGCGCTTCGGAGATCAATCTGCGGACCAACGACATCGCCAATATGGGCTTTGCGCGGGCTACGGATACGCCGGTGGTGTTGATCGGCGATATCGACCGTGGCGGCGTCATTGCCAGCCTGGTCGGCACCAGGGCCGTGCTGGAGGCAGCTGACGCCGCGCTGATACAAGGATTTATTGTCAACAGGATGCGCGGCGATCTCTCGTTGTTTGCTGCAGGCATGGACGCCATCGCCGCACGCACCGGCTGGGCCCCATTGGGGCTGGTGCCGTTTTTTGCATCCATGCGCGACCTGCCGGCCGAGGATGCCGCCGACCTGGGTGATTGTATGAACCGGCGACCGGGCGGGCGGCTGCGGATCGCCGTGCCGATGCTGCCAGGCATCGCCAACTTCGACGATCTCGATCCGCTTTCGGCTGAGCCGGATGTCGACCTGATGATGATCGCCCCGGGCACGGCTCTGCCGGTCTGCGATTTGGTGATCCTGCCGGGGTCAAAGGCCACGATCGCCGATCTGGCTTGGTTGCGCCACGAAGGCTGGGACATTGACCTTGCGGCACATCATCGCCGCGGCGGCCGGATTTTGGGCCTATGCGGCGGCTACCAGATGCTGGGCCGGCGGATCGCCGATCCCTTGGGGATTGAGGGCGCGCCGGGCGAGATGGCCGGACTCGGTCTGCTGGAGGTTGAGACCGTGCTGACCCCAACCAAGGCGCTGCTGGAGGTCGCCGGCACGGTGCTGGCCGATGGCACCGATTTCGCGGGTTTCGAGATGCATATGGGGCGCACCACCGGACCGGCCACGGACCGGGCGTTACTGCGGTTTGCCGATGGCCGGCTGGAAGGCGCCAGCTCCGCCGATGGGCGGGTGAGCGGAACCTATGTGCATGGGCTGTTCGCCGCCGACCCGGCGCGCGCTGGGTTTCTGCGCCGGCTGGGTGCGGTTCCGTCCGGCCGCTCGCACGAGGCGGGGGTCGAGGCCACACTGGACGCTCTTGCGGCGCATCTGGAGGCGCATATCGATATCGACCGGCTGCTCAGCCTGGCGCGATGAAGCCGAGCAGGATCAGCACCACGGCGAACTGAACCGTGCAGGCCCGGCGATATAGCGCTAGCGCCCTGTCAAGATCGGCCGGTGTGGCGTCGGCGCGGCCGTCCCCCATCCAGCGATCTTCCACAAGCTCGGTGCCGTAAACCCGCGGGCCGGCCAACCGCAGCCCGAGCGCGCCGGCCATCGCCGCCTCCGGCCAACCGGCGTTCGGCGAGCGGTGGTGGCTGGCGTCGCGCCACACCGCGCGCCACGCCGCCCGCGGCGATGCGCCGCGTTGCGTGGCCGCCGCCAGCACGATCCACAACGCCGCCAGCCGGGAAGCCGGCAGGTTGATCCCGTCGTCCAAGCGCGCCGCCGCCCAGCCGAATGCCTCGTGACGCGCGGTGCGGTGGCCGATCATGCTGTCGGCGGTGTTGACTGCCTTGTAGAAAACAATCCCCGGCAGGCCCGCCAGCGCGCACCAAAAGGCCGGTGCAACCACGCCATCGGAAAAGTTCTCAGCTAGGCTTTCGATCGCGGCGCGCACGACGCCGGCCTCGTCCAGGGCCTGCGGGTTGCGCCCGACGATATGCGACACCGCTGCCCTGCCGCCGGTCAGTCCGCTGTGCCGCAGCCCGTCCGCGACGGCGCGGACATAGGTATACAGGCTACGCTGTGCCAACAGCGAGCTTGCCGATAACGCAAGAACGCCAATTGCGGCGAGCAAACCAAGCCATGCAAATAGCTGTTGTTGCAACACAATAGTAGACAATACAGTTGCCAGTAGCAGCACAATGACTGCCAGAACACCGGTAAGCCGCCGCGCAAATGCCGGCCAGGCCGGCTGGTTCAGCGTTCCATCCAGCCGATCGATCCCCCAACCGACCCAGGGCACGCCGCGCGGCGTCGT
>JANXSA010000510.1 GCA_025352915.1 Rhodospirillales bacterium
CCGGACACTGCGGCGCGCATCGCCGGCAGCCCGATCGGCGAGCCGTCGCCGGGGCAGCTTGCCGCGCAGCAGAAGCAGGTCGATCTCCTCACCCTATCCTACCGCGACCAGCAACGCGTCCTGGCCGCGTCCGTGCCCGACCGCGTCCGGGTCCGTGCCGAGATAACGGCCGAGCGCGAGGCGGCCGAGAAGAGCATCACCGGGGCGGCGCGCGAGGATCTGATCCGCCGCCGTGTTGCCGAGGCGATCCTCGGCGAGGCCGACGCGCGTGGCCAGGCGGTCGCCGCCATTACCCGCGAGGGCGAGGCGGCGCTGGCGCTGGCGGGGGCATCCGAGCAGGGCCGCGCGGCGATGCTGCGCAGCAAAGCCGCCTCGGAGGCGCATGCGCAGGCGGCGACGCAGACCGCGGTCAACGAGAGCGCGCTGACCGAGGCGATCCTGAACCGAGGCGCGGCGCAGGCGGCGGCGAGCGGCGCAGAGGCCGCGGTCGCACTGAATGAGCAGAACGACGCGCTGCGCCGGCTGATTGACGCCGAGCAGCAGGGCGGCCGGGCGGCCTATTATGCCACCATCGAGGCGCGCATCCGCGAGGCGACGCTGGCGATGGAGGCGCAGCGCGAAGTAGCGACCGACCCGGCGATCCGTGCGGCGCTGGCCGAAGAGATCGACCTTGTCCGCCGCCGCACCGACGTGCAGGCGGCGCTTAACACGGAGCTTTCCCAGCAGCGCCGCATGTCGGCGGGCCGGCGCGAACTGGACGATTTGCGCGCCCAGACCGAACAGCTCGGTGAGAGTGCGGCGCTCCGCGACCGCGAACTGGCGACGCGTCGGGCGATCCGGCTGCTCGCTCAGGAGGGCGCCGATCCGGCGAACCTCACGGCGCAGCAGCAGGCGCTGGTCGGTCAGGCCGCAGCCCTGGCCGACGCCAACACGCAACTGCGCCAGCAGCGCAGCCTCTACGACGGCATCGCCGACAGCACCGTCCAGGCCTTCTCGGGCGTCGGCGCCGCGATCACCCAGGCCTTCGTCAGCGGGCAGGGTGCTGCGGTGAACTGGGGCAACGTCACCCGCGGCGTGGTGTCCTCGGTGCTGTCCGAGATCGTCAAACTCTCGATCATCAATCCGATCCTCAACGGTGTCCTCGGCACTGAGCGCCCATCCCTGCTGTCCCTGGGCGGTGGTGGCGGCTTCGGCCTGTCGGACATCCTCAGCGGCGGCAGCCTTCTTTCCAAGGGGGCCGAGTTCTTCGGCCTCGGCGGCCTCGGCATGAGCGGGGGCAGCCTGTCCGGCAGCATCGGCACCGCCCTGTTCGGCGCCACGCCGCTCGGTCCGACCCTGACCGGCGCGCCGCTCGCCGCGACGCCCGGCCTGTTCGGCCTCGGCGGCACATCGCTGATGGGCGGCAGCGCCCTGACCCTCGGCGGCGCCTTCACCGGCATCGGCGGCGGCTTCGCGGCCGGCACCATGCTCAACAGCCTGCTCGGTCGCAGCCCCGCCCAGCAAACCAACGGCATGATCGGCAGCGGCCTCGGGTCGGTCGCCGGGTTTCTGGTCGGCGGGCCGCTCGGTGGGCTGATCGGCGGCGCACTCGGCGGCGGCCTGGGTGGTCTGTTCGGGCCAGGCGAGTCGGTGCGCAGCTACGGGCTGCGCCTGCAAAGCGCAGGATTCGTCGACGCCGGGTCCAGACAGGGTGGCCAGTGGGTCCCTGATGAGGGCGGGCAGTGGGTTGACGGCGGAGGCGACATGGGCGGCGGTGGCCAGTGGGCCGCTAACACCGGGGGCAGCTGGGTAGGGGGCACGACCTCGGCAAATGCGACCAATGCGATGGCCGGATCGCTGTTGCCGATATCGCGGGAATACTACAACGAGAGCGGCGCTGCGGTGTTCCGGCAGGCCGAACAGGTGGTGGCCGGGGTCAACGCCTATCTCGCGGCCAACAAGATGACGGTCGGCGGCTCCTCGATCATCGAAGGCAACAAGAATTCCGCCGGCGATCTGGCCGCAGGCTTCGCTGGCCTGCGCTTCGGTGCGACCGACAACGCACAACTAGACAAATATTTGAGCAGCCAGGTATTCGACGATCCCGGCAAGCTTCAGCAATCCGTAGACGGGTTCAATGCGGTCAAGGCGGCGATTGCGGCCCTGACCGATACCCCGGCCGATAAGCTCAAGAAGGCGCTGGATGCCGTTGGCGCGCAGTTCGACGCGCTCGGCGCCAAGGCGCGCGAGTACGGCCTGTCCGAGTCGGGCCTTGCGGAAGCGCGCGCGAAGGCGATTGCCGAGGCCCAGGCGCAACAGAACCAGACACAGGCGAGCGCCGCCGGACAGTCCCTGCTGGCCGACCTCGCCTTCGGCAGCCAGTCGGCGCTGGCACCCGAGCAGCGCTACTTCGCCGCGCTGTCGCTGCTGAACGATGCCCGCGGAAAGCTTGCTTCCGGGGGTGGGGTCGAGGACTTCGCCCAGACCGCGCGGCAGGTCCTGCCGGTCGCCCGCGACTTCCTCGGCACATCCGAGCGCTACGCCTCGCTCGTCGCCGACGTGGCGGGCGCCGTCACTGGTGCCGGTGGCGATCCGGCCGGGCTCGGCGCGCTGCTCCGTGCCCAGGTCGATGGCGGCGACGCAATGCGCGAGACCTTCGCCCGCTACGGCGAGCGCCAACTGGATGTGGCCACCGCCACGCCTTCCGAGTTCCGCCGCCTCGCCTCCGCCATCGAGGTACTGCTGGCGCGGCGCACCGCCGCCTGATCCGGCCCTCGCTTCACCACACTCCCAGGAGGTTTCCCCGACATGCCGATCCCCGCATGGCGCGCGGCCCAGACCACCAGCACCACCGGCACCGGCACGCTGGTGCTGAACGCCGCGCCGACCGGGCGCCGCGCGTTCCAGGTAGCCTTCGGCGCCGGCAGCAGCCGCATCGGCTACGTCATCCAGGGCACGACCTTCTGGGAGGTTGGCCTCGGCGACTTCGACGGCGCCTCACCTGGCAACCTTACCCGCGTCACCGTGCTGGCGTCGTCCAACTCGAACGCGCTGGTATCGCTGCCGGCCGGTACCGCCGACGTGTTCGCCTTCCTCGACCCGGCGTCGCGGGCGGTGGTGACCGGCACCGGTACACTGACGCTCGCGCTCGCCGATATCGGCAATCTCGTCGCGTGGTCGGGCAGCAGTGCCGCGAGCGTCAACTTCCCGGCGGTCGCCACCGTGCCACCGGGCAACGGCTTCCTCGTGGCCAACGGCGGCACCGCCGCGCTCACCCTCGACCCCAACGCCGCCGAGCAGATCAACGGCGCCACCACCCTGGTCCTGCTGCCGGGCGAGGCGGCGGACTGCTACCGCGTCGGCTCGGCCTGGGTGGCGGTCGTCGCCACGCCGCTGGCCGGCTTCTCGCGCATCACCCGGTTCACGTCGGGCGGGAACTGGACCGTGCCGGCCGGCATCACCCGCGCCCGGGTGCGAATCTGGGCCGGCGGCGGCGGCGGCGGCGGCAATGGGACGGCCGGCGCGGGCGGCGGCGGAGGCGGCGGCGGCTACGCCGAAGACATCATCACCGGCCTCGTGCCGGGCGCGTCCATCGCGATCACTATCGGAGCCGCCGGAACGGCGGGTGCCAACACCGGCACCGCGGGATCGAACAACGGCGGCAATGGCGGCACCAGCAGCTTCGGCGCTTCGCTCTCGGCGACCGGCGGGACCGGCGGCGGCGGCTCGGCAAGCTCGGCCGGGGCCGCCGGCACGGGCGGCAGCGGTTAGCCATGCCTTCACATTCAAACGGTAAGCAGTCTTTACCTCTGCATCCGTCGCGGCCGCTTTTAACCCAAGTTCATTGAGCGCAGCACATCTTTG
>JANXSA010000614.1 GCA_025352915.1 Rhodospirillales bacterium
CGGTGGTCCACGCCGCCGCCGCCGACGTCATCGCCCACTGGCTTGAGACCCACCCGAGAGAAGCCAAGGCGATCATCCAGAAGGTGATGGACGCCGCCTCCGCCCGCGAAGCCGCCCGCAAGGCGCGCGAACTCACCCGCCGCAAGGGCGTGCTCGACATCTCCACCCTGCCCGGCAAGCTGGCCGATTGCCAGGAACGCGACCCCGCCAAGTGCGAACTCTTCCTGGTCGAGGGCGACAGCGCCGGCGGCTCCGCCAAGCAGGGCCGCGACCGCAAGAACCAGGCGATCCTGCCGCTCAAGGGCAAGATCCTCAACGTCGAGCGCGCCCGCTTCGACCGCATGCTCGGCAGCGCCGAAATCGGCACCCTGATCACCGCGCTCGGCACCGGCATCGGCCGCGGCGAGCCGGAACAGGGCGGCTTCGACATCGCCAAGCTGCGCTACCACCGCATCGTCATCATGACCGACGCCGATGTCGACGGCTCGCACATCCGCACCCTGCTGCTGACCTTCTTCTTCCGCCAGATGCGCGAGCTGATCGACCGTGGCCACCTCTACATCGCCCAGCCGCCGCTCTACCGCGCCAAGCGCGGCAACGACGAGCGCTACCTCAAGGACGATGCCGCCCTCGAACGCTTCCTGCTCGACAAGGTGCTCGGCGAAGCAAAGCTCGCCTACGCCAACGGCACCCGCTACGAAGGCGCCGAACTGGACGCCGAAGCCGTCTGGCTGAAGGAGGCGCACCAGCGCCTGCATCGCCTGTCCAGCGGCATCCCCGTCGCCCTGCTGGAACAGGCCGCCATCGCCGGCGCCCTCTCGCCGGAAGAATCCCGCGTCACCTCGGTGGCCAGCGACCTCAGCACCCGCCTGAACGCCGTCTCCCTGCCGGCCGAGCGCAGCTGGATCGCCTCGGCCAACACCGGCGGCGGCCTCACCATGGCCCGCACCGTGCGCGGCGTCGCCGAAATCCACAAGCTGGACGCCACCGCCCTGCGCAGCGCCGAAGCCCGCTGGCTGAACGAACGCGCCGCCGATCTGGCAAAGCGCTTCCGCGAACCCGCCACCCTGCTGCTCGACAAGACCGAAGCCCCGGCCCTTGGCCCCGCCAGCGCCTTCGACCGCATTATCGCCCAGGGCCGCCGCGGCCTGTCGATCCAGCGCTTCAAAGGCCTCGGCGAAATGAACCCCGAGCAACTCTGGAAAACCACGCTGGACCCCGCCATCCGCACCCTGCTCCAGGTCGAAGTCGGCGACACCGAAGACGCCGAGGGCGTGTTCTCCACCCTGATGGGCGACGTCGTCGAACCCCGCCGAGACTTCATCGTCGGCAACGCGCTGAAGGTCGCAAACCTCGACGTCTAGGACCGCGCCCCTGCTGGCCGCCCTGTAGGCGTTCGCCCCCACCGTGGCGAGCGCCGACCAGGAACCCGCGCCAATGGCCGGAATGCTCGCCGCCCACAACGCCGCGCGGCGCGAAGCCGGCGTGCCCGCCCTGCAATGGTCCGACACCCTCACCACCTCCGCCCAGCGCTGGGCCGACACCCTGCGCGCCAACGGTTGCAACATGCGCCACAGCGGCGCCCGCAACCTGGGTGAAAACCTCGCCTGGGCCGGCGGCCAAATGCTCAGCCCGTCCCAGGTGGTCGGCATGTGGGTCAGCGAAAAGCGCACCTACGACGCCGCGCGCAACACCTGCGCGCCCGGCGCGGTCTGCGGCCACTACACCCAAGTGGTCTGGCGCAGCACCACCCAGCTCGGCTGCGCGAAGGCACAGTGCGGCAGAAGCGAAGTCTGGGTCTGCCAGTATACACCGCCTGGCAATTACGTCGGCCAGCGGCCGTTCTGAAAGCCAAGCGCCAGGGCAAGCAAGGCTGGGCTCTGCCCAGACCCGCCAGGGGCCAAGCCCCTGGACCTTATTTCATTCAAGAATCGACTTTCAAAGGCCGTCGGCCGTTGAAAAATCATTTCAATTTCTTATAATAAAGGTCCAGGGGCTTGGCCCCTGGCGGGTCTGGGCAGTGCCCAGCCTTG
>JANXSA010000671.1 GCA_025352915.1 Rhodospirillales bacterium
GGCGCCGGCCCGCGCGCCGTGGTCAATGGCAGCAACAGCATCGGCGGCCGTTTTGTCTGGACCCAGAGTACCGAATTGCGCTTCCCGCTGCCGGTATCGGCCGATCTCGGCCTGCGTGGCCGCGTCTTCGTCGATGTCGGCTCGTTGAGCGAGGTCAGCGCGCTCACCTTGAACGGCAAGAAGCAGGCCATCTTCGATGATACCTCGCCGCGCGTCGCGGCCGGCGTCGGCGTGTCCTGGAAGACCCCGTTCGGCCTGCTCAACATCGATATCGCGCAGCCATTGGTCCGCAAGAAATTCGACCAGTCGCAGATCTTCCGCTTCGGCTTCGGTACAAGGTTCTAGTCGCATGCTCCGCATTTCCACCTTCTTGACCCTCGCCGCCGTCTTGCTGGCCACCCCGTGGCTCGGCGCCCCGGCGCAGGCCCAGCAGCAGCCCGGCTTCTTCGTTCCGGGCCAGCCGGCTCAGGGCCAGGGCGCCCGCCCGCCGGCGCGTCCGCCGGTCGCGGCACAGCCGGCCCCGCGCGCGCCCGAGCCACAGCAACCGGCGGAGCTCGACGAAGCGCCGCTGGGCCAGATTCCGATGCCGCCGGTGCCGGAGCTGCCCGCCTTGCCGAAGGGTGCCGCGCCGCCGGCCTCGGTGATCGGGGTGATCGGCCTGCCCGAGGTGATGCGCGCCTCGCTGGCCGCGCAATCCGCCGACAAGATCATCGGCGAGCGCCGCGAGAAGCTGAACGAGGATGCCCAGAAGGAGCAGCTGCTCTGGCGTGACATGCAACAGGCCCTGGCGCGCGACCGGGCCAAGCTCACGCCCGACCAGATCCGTGCCCGCGAGCGCGAGTTGCAGGAGCGTATCACCGCGGCCCAGCGCAGCTTCCGCGACCGTAACCGCATCATCCAGGAAGCCGCCCAGTTCGCCATCAACCAGGTGCAGTCCTCGCTGATCGGCGTGATCCGCCAGGTCGCCGACAGCCGCGGCATGAACCTGGTGCTGCACCGCAGCCAGGTGGCGCTGAACGTCAACGAGTTCGACATCAGCGACAAGGTGGCCGAGGAGCTGAACCGCATCCTGCCGACGGTGAACGTGCCGGCTGACGGCGTTTCGCCCGCGGTGCCGCCCACGCCCACCGCCGCCGCCCTGCCGCCGCCGCCCGCCTCGGCCACCCCGGCCAATCGCTGAGGCCGAAAGCCGGGACATGACCCAACCGGGTGACGCCCGCTTCTTCGCCCGGCGTGGCCCGCACAGCTTGGCCGCCGTCGCCGCTGCCGCCTGCGGCGAGGCGGATGCCGGCGGTGCCGAAATCTGGCTGCACGGCATCGCGCCGTTGCAGACGGCCACGCCCGGCACGGTCAGCTTTCTGGACAACCGGCGCTATGTCGATGCGCTGAAAGTCACCAAGGCGGGCGCGGTGCTGGTCCATCCCGCTCTGGCCAGCCATGTGCCCGTCGGCAGCATCGCCATTCGCACCGCCCAGCCCTATCTCGGCTGGGCCCGCGTCGCCGCGATGTTCCATCCGGAGCCGCCGGCCCGGCCTGGCATCCACCCCTCCGCCGTCGTCGATCCCGCAGCCATGGTCGACGCTTCGGCTGAGATCGGACCGCTGGCGGTGATCGAAGCCGGTGCCGAGATCGGCCCGCGCTGCCGCATCGGTCCGCTGGCGGTGGTCGGCGCGGGCGTGGTGCTGGGGGCGGATTGCCGCGTCGGCGCCGGCGCCAGCATCAGCCACGCCGTGGTCGGCGACCGGGTCTATCTCTATCCCGGCAGCCGGGTCGGCCAGGAGGGCTTCGGCTTCGCCACCGGCCCCGCCGGCTTCACCACCGTGCCGCAACTCGGCCGGGTGCTGATCGGCGACGATGTCGAGGTCGGCGCCAACACCACCATCGACCGCGGCTCCAGCCAGGATACCGTGATCGGCGCGGGCACCCGCATCGATAACCAGGTGCAGATCGGCCATAATGTCCGCCTCGGCCGGTGCTGCGTCATCGTCGCGCAGGCCGGCATTTCCGGCTCGGCGGTGCTGGGTGATTTTGTCCAGCTTGGCGGACAGGCTGGGATCACCGGTCACCTCACCATCGGCGATTTCGCCCGCATCGGTGCCAAATCCGGCGTGATGGCCGACGTGCCGGCCCGCGCGGAATATGTTGGCGCACCCGCACAGCCGGCGCGCGAATTCTTTCGCGAGTATGCCACACTGCGCAAGCTCGCCGCGCGCGAGCGGGCAGCACCCGGCGCTGACAAGGTGCTACAGGAAAAGCCAGAAACGGACAGGGATCGGGGCTGAAGGCGATGGACACAACAAGCCAGCCGCAAACGAGCCGGCAAGACGACGAGGTCTCCACCATCGATATCGCCGGCATCATGAAAGCGATCCCGCATCGCTATCCCTTTCTGTTGCTCGACCGCGTGGTTGACCTGGTGCGCAACCAGTCCGCCACCGGCATCAAGAACGTCACCGTCAACGAGAACTTCTTCCAGGGCCATTTCCCCGGTCATCCCGTCATGCCCGGCGTGCTCATCATCGAAAGCATGGCGCAGACCGCGGCGGTGTTGGTTGTCGAGACGCTCGGACCGGACGCTGCGGGCAAGGTGGTCTATTTCATGACCATCGAGAGCGCGAAGTTTCGCCGCCCAGTGGTGCCCGGCGACACGTTGCGTATCCACGTCACCAAAAACCGTCATCGCGGCAGCGTATGGAAATTTAGCGCCGTTGTGCGGGTGGACGGCATCTCGGTGGCGGAGGCAACCTACGCCGCGATGATTATGGATAAATAGCCGCAATATACCGCAACAATCCTTGTATTGGCCCATCCGGATTCATTCCGTACTTTTTAGTGACATGGCCATGCATCCGGCCGGCCTCTGTGAAAGTCGTTGCATGACACCAATGCCCCGGAAACTCGGCGCCGTTGCGGTCTTGCCGCCCGACGCGGCTGTGCATCCTACCGCAATCATCGAGCCGGGTGCGCAGTTGGGAGCGGGGGTGAAGATCGGGCCCTGGTGCCATGTCGGCCAAGACGTGACGATTATGGACGGCGCCCGGCTGGTCTCGCACGTCGTAGTGGACGGCGACACGCTGATCGGGGAGGGGGCCCTGCTCTACCCATTCTGCACCGTTGGGCTGGCGCCGCAGGACCTCAAATACCGCAATGAGCCGACGCGATGCGAGATCGGCGCGCGCACCCAAATCCGGGAGCATTGCACCATTCACCGTGGAACGGTGACGGGCACCGG
>JANXSA010000678.1 GCA_025352915.1 Rhodospirillales bacterium
GGGTGGGGGCGAAGGCGTAACGCATGCCGAGGCCAAGCAGGAGCTGGTTCGGTTTCCCCAGGGTGAGGGCGGTGTAGTACGAGATCGCGGCCAGCCAGATGGCGGCGATGAACAGCCATAAGGTGGTGGGGTCCGCCCGGCGCCAGGCCAGCAGGCCCAGCGTGCCGAGCACCGGGACGGGTAGGGCGATGATCCAGAATTGGGGGTTTGCGGCCTCGAAGGCGGTGTAGAGGCTGATTGCCAGGGCCTGGGTCAGGTGACCGCCGAGCAGGGGCAGCAGGACGTGCTCGATGCCGAGGACGGCCAGCACGATATGGAGCGGGGCGCCGAAGGGGCGGGGCTCGATTGGCGAGGACAGCACCAGGGCGGCTTGGACGGCGATGCCGAGGGTGAGCACGGCGAGTTGGAGCCAGCGTTCGCGGGAGCGTTCGCGCCAGGCGCGCAGGACGAAGAGCGGCCAGAGGAAGGCGTTACCGGGGCCGCTCATCGGGGCGATGAGCAGGATGGCGAGGCGCAGGCGGCCGGCGCATCCGGCTTTCGGGGTGAGCGCCAGGATCAGGCCGACGCAGGCCATCAGGTGAAAATGGCTGGTGATCGAATTGAGCCAGAGTTCGCCGGCGCGGACCGGCAGGATGGTCAGCAGCATGGCGGCGATGAGCGGGGCCGGGCGGCGCAGCCAGGGCTCGGCGGCGGTGGCGAGCAGGAGAGCCGGCAGGAGTTGGATCAGCTGGGCGATGGCGGCGGTCAGGAATGGGGCGTCCTCGAGGGCGACGAGGCGGCTGGCGAGCAGGGTGGCGGTGTTGGCGACGATGTTGAGGTAGCCGGAATGCAGCGCGGTCAGGGCCTGCCAGGCGGGGAGGTGCCAGGCCTTGCTGTAGTAGACGAGGCCTTCCTCGGCCCAGAAGCGGCCCTCGGTGAACGCCGCCGGGAGGCGCCAGACGATGGCGGCGGCGAGCAGCGGAAACAGGGCGGTGCGGGCGAGGATGCTCATGGCGTTGGTCCTAGCCCATCGCCGCGCGGGCTGAAAATCCCGGGGGCGGCAAATGGATGAAAGTTTGTTGGTTCTTTTTTTCAAAAAAGAACAAGCGCTTCTTTTTGGAAAAAGAAGCAAAAACTTTTATCCATTGGTGCGGTGACCAGTTGATGGCATTTTGGGGCAGGAGGGCATGGCTATCGAAGCGGTTGTTCATGATACGTTGGAGTTTGTTCGGGCGAACCAGGCATGGGCGGCGCCGGTGGTGTTTGTGCTGGCGTTTGGCGAGTCGCTGGCGGTGATCTCCCTGTTGCTGCCGGCGACGGCGATTCTGTTCGGGCTGTCGGGGTTGCTGGGGGCCAGCGGGGTTCCGTTCTGGCCGTGCTGGTTTGCGGCGGTGGCGGGGGCGACGCTGGGCGATGCGGTGTCTTACTGGGTGGGGTTTCACTTCAAGGAACGGCTGGCGCATATCTGGCCGCTGACGCGCACGCCGGATCTGTTGCCGCGCGGGCAGCGGTTTTTTGCCAAATGGGGGATTGCCGGGGTGTTTTTCGGGCGGTTCTTCGGGCCGTTGCGGGCGGCGGTGCCGTTGGCGGCGGGGAGTTGCGCGATGCCGCATCTGCCGTTTCAGTTGGCTAATATCGGCTCGGCGCTGGTCTGGGCGACCGGGATCCTGGCGCCGGGGCTGCTGGCAGGGCTCACGCTAGGGTGATGGGCCGCCACGAAACCGACACACTGCGCGCGCACGGCCGCCGTACCTATATGTGATGTTCAATGCCTGCCAGGTGTCTGGCATGACCGGAGAGCACCATGAGACGCATCACCGCCTTCGCTGCGCTGACCATCGCGCTGGGCGCGCTGTCGGGCTGTGCCGACCTGGATGGGTATTCGGATTATGGCGGTGGGCGGGGCTATGGCGGCGGCTACGGCGGCAGCTATGGCTACCGGCCGGTGCCGCAACCGTACTGGGGCGGCGGTTATGCCCCGCAGCGGGATTATGGCTATCGCGGCGATGATGGTGGACGATTCCGTGGTGGCGATCATTGGCGCGGTGGCGACCATGGGCGTGGCGGCGACCAGGGGCGTGGTGGCGATGATTGGCGCGGTGGCGATCGTGGGCGTGGTGGCGATCAGGGGCGCGGTGGCGATCAGGGGCGCAGTGCTGGGCCGAGCCGCGATTCGCGCCCGGCGTTTCTTGCCCCGCAGCCTTCCGGCCGGCCGGCGGCTGCTCAGGGGCCGGTGGGGCGCGGCGGGCCGCAGGGCGGCGGGTCCGAACGCCGGGTGGAACAGGGTGCGGACTGATTTTTCCGCGGACTCAGCCATGCATTGACCGCGCTGGACCATCGAAGGTCAATAATGCTGACCCATTTTCATGGATGTTTCCCTTCTGTCGCTGGTGGCGTTTGCATTTGCAGCCTCGGTCACGCTGGGGCCGAACAATGCGCTGATCACCGCGAACGCGGCGGCGAATGGGTGGCGCGCGATCTGGCCGCATATGCTGGGGATCGGGGCCGGATCGCCATGGCGGTGCTGTTGGTGGTGTCGATGTTGCCGATGGTGCTGGAAGGCTGAGGCGGTCGGTGGCAGAATGACGCGGTAACCAAGGGGCAATGATGATGGCAACCGTCCTGTGCGATTCTGGCACGCATGAGGTGCCTTCCGGGGCAGGGCTTGTGCTCTCGCCGGCCGATACCGAGCGGGTCACCGGCTGGGCGTTGAAGCCCGAGGGAATGTGCCGCGACGAGCTTTGCGTGAAGCTGATGCCGGTGATGCGGCAAGGCGAGCGGATCGATGTCGCGGCGTTCTGGCGTCATCTCGGCAATCCGGTGGCCAGCGATCGGGCTGGGGCAACCTGGGTGCTGGGGAGCGGGCCGGACGAGCGGCAATCGGCGCTGGCGGGGCTGGTGGCGCCGGATTTCGCGCTGCCCGATCTGGCCGGGAAAGTGCATCGGCTGTCCGATTATCGCGGGCAGAAGGTGTTCCTGACCACCTGGGCGTCCTGGTGAGGCTGCCGGCTTGACCTGTCCGTGTGGCAGGATTTGCAGGATTGCCTTTTCGATGCGCCGTTCACCGTTATTGCTGTTGCCGAAGAGGGGCGGGGGGCCGAGCAGGCCCGGCCTTGGATTGAGCAGGCGCGGCCGGGGTATCCCTGTCTGATTGATAGCGAGCATCGGGTTTCCGCGCTGTACGGCATGGTCAATGTGCCGCAATGCGTGTGGATTGATGAGCAGGGCGTGATCGTGCGGCCGCCGGAGACGGCGGGCTCGACCGACCATTTCCGCAAGATGGATCAGGCCACGCGGACCATGGCGCCGGAGGATGTGGCGGCGCGGCTGGCGGCGCGTACGGCCTATTTCCAGGCGGTGCGGGATTGGGTGCGGACCGGCAAGCATGCGCTGCCGGCGGATGCGGCGCGGGCGCGGCTGCCGGTGATCACCGGGGAGATGGCGCAGGCGGATGCGCTGTTCCGGCTGGGGTTGCATTTGCGGCGGCTGGGGCAGGAGGACGAGGCGGCGGAGTGTTTTGCCGAGGCGAGCCGGCTGCATCCGGAGTCCTGGTGCATTTTTCGTGATGCGCAGGTGCTGGAGCCGTCGGGTTTTGCTGGGGGGGCGGGGTTCTGGGAGCGGGTGAACGCGCTAGGGGACAAGCCGTTCTACAAGCCGCCAAGCTTCTAGGGGGCGGAACTGTGAGGCATGGCGGGCGGTGCTATTGCGGCGCCGTCCGCTATGCGGTGGCGGGCGCGTTCGCCTATGCGCTGAATTGCCATTGCTCGCAGTGCCGGCGGGTGACGGGGGCGGCGTTCAAGCCGTTTGCTGGGGTGGCGCGCGAGTGTCTTGCGGTGACGCAGGGGGAGGACGCGCTGCTGGTGATGGGGACGGCGGAGAACAACAATACCAGTTGCGGGCGCTGTGGCTCGCTGTTGTTCTCGGTGGTTCGGGACGGCGCCTTTGTGCATGTCACGCTGGGGACGCTGGAGGGCGATCCCGGGATTCGGCCGCAGGCGCATATCTTTGTGGGGTCGAAGGCGCCGTGGTTCGAGATCGGCGACGATCTGCCGCGTTATGAACGGTTTCCGCCGGCGGGGTAGGGGGCCTGGTGGTCCCGCCGGTGGTGGTCGTTATCCGTCGTACAAGCCGGCCGCTCGCGCGCGGACTTTGATCAGCGCCACCAGAAGTTCCAGCGTGGGCAGCTTGACGCCGACCATCTCGGCCAGTTCGAGCGGGGTGGAATAGAGCGCATCGACTTCCATCGGGCGGCCGGCCAGGAGGTCCTGGAGGATGCTGGGGCGGTGGCCGAGGACGCGGTTGCCGGCGACGACGCGGTCCTGGTCGATCGGGACGTTTCGGCCCATGGCGGCGATCAGGCTGGCCACTTCGGTCATCACCTGGCGCGAGGTGGCGACCAGGGCGTCCTCGACATGGGTGTCCTTGACCGGCGAGGTGGTGAGCACACACATCGGGCCAGCGGAGAGGTTGAAGGATAGTTTTTCCCAGATCACGTCGCGGATTTGCGGCGCGATGGTGAGCTTGAGGTTACCGGCGGCGAAGGCGCGGTCCAGCAGGTCGAGGCCGGGATGGGGCTGGGCGTCGGGCGCGCCGATGACGCAGCCGCGGGCGGCACCCGCGCTCATCTTGATGACGCCGGGTTCGGGGACGGAACTGGCGGGCCAGGCGATGCCGCCGATCAGGCGCTTGAGGCCGATGGCGTTTCGCAGGGCGTCGTTTGGATCGAGGCGGGGCAGGTTGCGGCCGTCGAGTGCGCCGCCATGGCCCATGAAATACCACCAGGGGATGCCGTTGGTCAGGAAGGCCACCGGGGTGTCTTCACGCAGCAGCGGGGCGATCTGGCCGGCGACGGAGGGCAGGGAGGGAGCCTTGACGGTGACGATTACGCCGTCTTGCGGGCCGAGATCCGCCGGGTTGTCGCTGGCGGCGACCTTTACCGTGTAGCGGTCGTCCGGCAGTTCCAGGGTCAGGCCGTTTTCACGGATCGCCTTGAGGTGGGCGCCGCGGGCGACCACGGAGACCTCGACGCCCCCTTTGGCCATTGCCGCTGCCAGCCAGCCACCGATTGCCCCAGGCCCATAGACGCAAATCTTCACGCGCTGCATTCCCGATTATTGTGCAGCGCAATGCTGCCCAGAATTGGCGCGCGCGGCAACCGGGGGTTTTGACGCCCGGGCGTTGCCGCCCTTAGGGTGATGGCCGGGCAACCAATTTGCGGAGCGCGCCATGAACGCCATTTCCGATATCGGCGCCAATGCCGGGCTGAAGGAGCGGCTGCGGTTTCGCGCCGGTGCCTATACCGGGCAGACCGCTGGGTTGGCGCGCGGCAATGTGCAGGCCAATCTGGCGATCCTGCCGAAGGCGCTGGCGCATGATTTTCTCCGGTTTGCCCAGGCTAATCCAAAGCCCTGCCCGGTGCTGGCGGTGTCCGAGCCCGGCGATCCGCATTTGTTGTCGCTGGCGCGTGACCTGGATATTCGCACCGACGTGCCGCGCTACCGGGTGTGGCGCCATGGCGAGCTGGTGGATGAGCCGATCGATATCTTGTCGGTTTGGCGCGATGATCTCGTCACGTTTGCCATCGGCTGTTCGTTCAGCTTCGAGGAGGCGCTGGTCGAGGACGGCATCGACGTGCGGCATATCTCGTGCGGCAGCAACGTGCCGATGTACCGCACCAATATTGCCACCACGCCGGCCGGGGTGTTCCATGGGCCGCTGGTGGTGTCGATGCGGCCGTTGAAGCCGGCGGATGCCATTCGGGCGATTCAGATCACCTCGCGGTTTCCGTCGGTGCATGGCGCGCCGGTGCATATCGGCATGCCGGAGGCGATTGGCATCGCGGACATCGGCAAGCCGGATTACGGCGATGCGGTGCCGATTGGGCCTGGCGAATTGCCGGTGTTCTGGGCCTGTGGGGTGACGCCGCAGGCGGTGATTGCGCAGGTGAAGCCGGAATTCTGTATCACCCACGCGCCGGGTGCCATGTTGATTACCGATTTGCGCAACAGCAATCTTGCCTCGTTTTGATGGATTCCGTGCCGGCCCAGCGCGCGGCGATCGACCGGATCGAGGCGCTGGTCCAGGAAGAGGTTGGGCGCAATATTTCCCATCTGTGCACCGCCGCGGCGGGCGGGCTGTGGGACATGGCGTCGTCCATTGCCGCGGCGGCGGCGCCGGTGGTTGGCGTGATCACCGGGTTCTACGTGCCGCGCGGCACGCCGCCGGCCGGGGAAACGGATGGACCGATCGGGGCGGCGTTGTTGCTGCGCGGTCTGCGCGATGCTGGCGTGGCGGGACGTTTGGCGACCGATGCGCCGTGTCGCGACGTTTGTGCGGCGGCGTTGCGGGGGGCGGGGATCGGCGGGCTTGTGCTGGATGCGGTGCCGGTGGGCGCCCCGCTGGGACCGCTGGTCGCCGCCTGGCGGGACGCCGGGGTGACGCACGGGCTGTCGATCGAGCGCTGCGGGCGCAGCATCGATGGTATGCCGCGTAACCTGCGCGGGGTGGATATCAGCGCCCATACCGCGCCGCTGGACGAGTTGTTTGTGGCGGGGCCATGGCAGACGCTGGCGATCGGCGATGGCGGCAATGAGATCGGCATGGGGGCGTTGCCGCGGGCGCTGATCGGGCGGGACGTTGCCAATGGCGAGGCGATCGCCTGTGTTACTCCGGCGCGCCACCTGGTGGTGGCCGGGGTGTCGAACTGGGGTGCCTGGGGCTTGCTGGCGGCACTGGCGGTGCTGCGCGCGGAGTGGCGGGGGGCGTTGCTGGCGGCGCTCGACCCGGCGCTGGATGCGGCGATCATGGCGGAGGCGGTCTGGCATGGCCCGGCCGTGGACGGGGTGACGGCGCGGCAGGAGCTGACCGTCGATTCGCTCGACATGGCAACCCACCATCGCAAGCTGCTGGCGATCCGCGCGATCGTCGAGGGTTGATACGGTGCTGGCCAGGCTGTTGCTGGCCATGACGCGCGGTGGTGGTGGGGATAGCCGCCCCGCAAATGGCACCGGTTGCCCGGCCGGGGCCTCGGCATTAGGGTGCGCGGCTTTCCGTCCACCCCCATCCCCCGCTCCGCTCAGAGAGTCCCCCTCATGTCGCACCTGACCGCCGACCGGCTTGACCGCATCAGCCCGAGCCTGACCATCGCCATTTCCACCAAGGCGCGGGCGCTCAAAGCGGCGGGGCGCGATGTCATCACCCTGTCCCAGGGCGAGCCGGATTTCGACACGCCGCAATTCATCAAGGATGCAGCAATCGCGGCGATCCAGGGCGGCGATACGAAATACACCGACGTCGCCGGCACCCGCGCCTTGCGCGAGGCGGTTGCGCTGAAGTTCAAGCGCGACAGCGGTATTGACTACAAGCCGGAAGAAATAATCATCTCCACCGGCGGCAAGCAGGTGATCTTCAACGCCATGGTCGCCACCTTGAACAAGGATGATGAGGTCATCATCCCGACGCCGTGCTGGGTCAGCTATCCCGATATCGTCACGCTGGCCGATGGCAAGCCGGTGCTGGTGCCGTGCGGGCAGAATAACGGTTTCAAGCTGCGGGCGGAAGACCTGGAAGCCGCGATCACGCCGCGCACCAAGTGGTTCATGTTGAACAACCCGTGCAACCCCACCGGGGCGGCCTATTCGCGCGAGGATCTGCGCGCCATCTGCGACGTGCTGCTGCGCCACCCCGATGTCTGGATCTTCACCGACGATATCTATGAGAAGCTGGCGTATGACGGCTTCAAGCCGGCGACCATTGTCGAGGTGGAGCCGAAGCTGAAGGACCGCACGCTGACCATGAATGGTTGTTCGAAGGCGTATGCGATGACCGGCTGGCGGATCGGCTTTGCCGGCGGGCCGCTTCAGCTGATCAAGGCGCTGGACAAGCTGCAAAGTCAGTCGACCTCCAACACCTCGTCGATCAGCCAGGCCGCCGCGGTGGCGGCGCTGTCGGGTCCGCAGGGGTTCATCGACGAGATGGTGGTGGCGTTCCAGCGCCGGCGGAACCTGGTCGTCGACCTGCTCAACAAATGTCCGGGCATCGTCTGTGCGAAGCCGGAGGGCGCGTTCTATGTGTTCCCATCGATCCATGGCTGCATCGGCAAGACGTCCGCCGGCGGCGTGAAGATTGATAGCGACGCCGATTTTGTCACCGCGCTGCTGGACGAACAGGGTGTGGCCGCGGTGCATGGCAGCGCTTTCCTGTATCCCGGCCATTTCCGCATCAGCTACGCGCTTGACGACGCGACGCTGGAGGATGCCTGCACCCGCATTCTGCATTTCTGCCAGGGATTGTCCTGAGATGCCCGCGCTCGCGCAGCGGCTTAGCCGGGTCAAGGTTGCCGCCACCGTCCAGATGACCATCCGGGCCCGCGAGTTGCGGGCGCAGGGGCACAATGTCATCGCGCTGACCATCGGCGAGCCGAACTTCGCCTCGCCGAAGCATGCCATCGAGGCCGGGTTTGCCGCGGCGATGAAGGGTGACACCAAGTATCCGCCGCAGGACGGGGCGCCGGCGCTCAAGCAGGCGATCCAGCGCAAGTTCAAGCGCGATCACGGGCTGGACTATGCGCTGGACGAGATCATGGTCGGCAATGGTGGCAAGCAGGTGTTGTACAACGCCATCATGGCCACCGTGGACGAGGGCGACGAGGTCATCGTGCCCGCCCCGTACTGGTCGGCCTATGTGCTGATGTCGCGCCTGGTTGGTGGCGAGCCGGTCATCATCAACTGCTCGCAGAATAACGGCTTCAAGCTGCGCCCGGAGGATTTGGACGCCGCGATCACGCCGAAGACCAAGCTGGTGATGCTGAATTACCCGAACAACCCGACCGGGGCGGCGCCGACCGAGGCCGAATTGCTAGCGCTGGCCGCCGTGCTGCGTAAGCATCCGCATGTCTGGGTGATCTGTGACGACATGTATGAGCACCTCGTATATGGCGATTTCAAGCATACGACGCTGGCACAGGTGGCGCCGGACTTGCGGGATCGTGTGGTCACGGTCAGCGGCGTGTCGAAGACCTATGCCATGACCGGCTGGCGCGTTGGGTTTGCCGGCGGGCCGAAGGAGCTGATCCGCGCCATGGTCAACATGCAGGGCCAGGCGACGGCCGGCGTTTCCACCGTGGGACAGGCGGCGGCGGCGGCGGCGTTGGATGGGCCGCAGGAATGCGTGGCCGACATGAAGGCACAGTACAATGTTCGGCGCGACATGGTGGTCGATGCGCTGAACCGGATGCCGGGTATTTCCTGCCACAAACCCGAAGGCGCGTTCTACGTGTTTCCCAACATCGCCGGCTGCCTGGGACGGACCACGCCGGCTGGCAAGATGATCGAGACTGACGCCGATTTCGCCATGGCCTGCTTGGAGGAGGCGCATGTCGCTCTGGTTTCCGGGGCGGGGTTTGGCATGTCGCCGTATCTGCGCATCAGCTACGCCACCGATGATGCCAGCCTGGAAGAGGCGATGAAGCGCATGGGGGCGTTTGTCGCCAGCCTGACGTGAGCCTGGGGTTGCGCGCGGGGCGGGATGACGATGCTGCGGATTTCATCGCGCTGATCGGTGCGTGCTGGGCCGAGTATCCCGGATGCGTGATGGATGTGGATGGCGAGGTGCCGGAATTGCGGGCGCTGGCCAGCTACTATGCCGGGCAGGGCGGGGCGCTGTGGGCGGCCGAAGATGGCGGGCGCGTGGTTGGCATGGTTGCTACCAAGCCGCTGGGTCAGGGCGCCTGGGAAATCTGCAAGATGTACGCTTATCCCGCGCAGCGCGGGTCCGGCCTGGCGCGGCGGCTGATCGACGCGGCGGAGGATTTCGCGCGCGCGCATGGCGCGGCCGAGATGCGGCTGTGGAGCGATACGCGGTTCGACCGTGCGCATCGGTTCTACGAGAACCGCTCCTACATTCGTGCCGGCGCCATCCGTGCGCTGAACGATTTGTCGAACTCGATGGAGTTTGGCTACGCCAAGGCGTTGACGGGGGTTTCGGTGGTGCGGCTGGATGCCGCCGCCGCGGTGTCGGCCATCCCGCGCCTGGCGGTGGTGTTGAAGGACTGCGTTGATGCTGGTGCATCGGTGTCGTTTCTGGCACCGCTGGCGATCGAGCGGGCGCGGGCATACTGGAAGCGCATCGCATCCCAGGCGGCGATTGGCGAGACGATGCTGTTCGCCGCCTGGTTGGACGGGGTGCTGGTCGGCACGGTGACTCTGGGGCTCGTCATGGCGGAGAACCAGAAGCACCGGGCGGAGGTGCGGATGCTGTTGGTGGCACAAGGCGCCCGGCGGCGCGGCATTGCCCGCAGGCTGTTGCACGCGGCCGAGGCGGTGGCGCGTGATGCAGGCCGCGAAATGCTGATGCTCAACACGCCGACCGAAGGTGGGGCCGAGCCGCTGTTTCGCGCCGAGGGTTGGCGTCAGCTTGGTGCCATTCCGGACTATGCGCGCCGCGCGGACGGGACCAGGGAGGCGGCGACCGACTTCTGGAAGCGATTGTGAGGCCTGCTCAGAACGACACGCAGCTATTGCTGATCACCAGCCCCACGCTCTCCTGATTGAACTTGCCCCGGTATTCGGCGCGGATCGCTTCGAAGTTCCAGATTGTGTCGGCGTCTTTCCCCGCTGCGATCTCGATGACGGTCGATTTTTCCTGGATGATCCGCCCGGTGCTGCGCTGGCGCCACTGGCCGTAGCCGTCGAACACCGAAAAGCCCGACGGGAAGCGCGGGGTGACGTTCTCCGCCAGGAATTTCTGCCACGCGGCGTCGTCCACCGTGCCGCCGCCCTTGATTGTGCGGCCGAAATACAGCCGCGCGGTGATGCCGGGATCGCCGCGCATCATGGCGCAGACGTTATCGGACGGTGGCACGACCACCGAGAGTTGCGGTCCGCAGGCGGACAGGCTGGCCAGGACAACGGCGATCGGGATGAGGCGCATCACGTGGGCTCCACAAACAGGCAGTCTGGCGGCGCGTGGCCGACGCGGTTAGCATCCTGCGCATTGCCCCTCGGGGCTTGCAAGCAGGAGTGCCAGCATGTCTGAACAGCCCGTGATTGCCGCCAAGGCGCCGATCAAGATCGCCGTCGAAGCCGGCAAGGATTATTGGTGGTGCTCCTGCGGCAAGTCCGCCAAGCAGCCTTTCTGCGACGGTTCGCACAAGGGCGGCAGCTTCTTGCCGATGAAATACACCGCCGAAAAGACCGGCGACGCCTGGTTCTGTGCCTGCAAGGGCACCGCCAAGTCGCCGCTTTGCGACGGATCGCACAAGGCGCTCTGACATCGTGCTGCCCCCGCCGGAGATCGCGATCGCTGCGGCGGGGGCAACCGGCCGGCCTTGGCTTGCGATTCCCGTCAGGAGTGCGTGATGGCTCTGCTCAGTGAAACCGCTGCCGGCGTCTATATCATCTCGGTGACGCCGTTCACCGATCGGGGCGAAATCGACTTCGCTAGCGCCGACGGGATGGTGGAGTTCTACCTGTCGCGCGGCGCTACCGGGCTTACCATCCTCGGCATGATGGGCGAGGCGCCGAAACTGTCGGTGGCCGAGTCGGTGGCGTTTTCGAAGTACGTGGTCGGGCGGGTGGCCGGGCGGGTGCCGGTGGTGGTGGGCGTCTCCAGCCCGGGTTTCGCGGCGATGCGCGAATTGGCCCGCGCGGTGATGGATGATGGAGCCTCGGGCGTGATGGTGGCGCCGGGCGGGGCGTTGCGCACCGATGATGCCATCTTCCGCTATTTCGGCCAGGTGGCCGAGACGTTGGGCGGCATCCCCTGGGTGCTGCAGGATTTCCCGCAGACGACCAACGTCTTTATCGCGCCGGCCGTCATCCGCCGCGTGGTGGACACCGACCCATCCTGCGTGATGCTGAAGCACGAGGACTGGCCCGGGCTGAACAAGATTTCCATCTTGCGCGAAGCCGCCGGAATGCGCCGGATTTCCATCCTTGTCGGCAATGGTGGCTTGTTCCTGCCGGAGGAACTGCGCCGCGGTGCCGATGGTGCGATGACCGGCTTCGCCTTCCCCGAAATGATGAGCGGGGTCTATGCCGCCCACCTGGCCGGCGACGAGCAGCGCGCGAGCGATCTGTTCGACGCCTACCTGCCGCTGGCACGCTACGAGTTGCAGCCCGGGCCGGGCCTGGCGGTGCGCAAATATATTCTCCACAAGCGCGGCGCCATCGCCTCGCCCGCGCAACGGCGGCCGATCTCGGCGCTGAACGACCGCGAAGTCGCCGAGGTCGAGTTCCTGCTGGCGCGGCTGGAACGGCGTTTGGCCGAACTAGGCTAGGCGCCCGCTCTCAGCCCCCATCATGCCACCACTTGCCGCCCAGCACGATGCCGCGGCAGGCGAGTTGCTGTTTGGACTTCATCTTCAGGCCCATCACGTCCTCGAAGGTGAAGTCGCCGTGTTCGATTTCCAGGATCGTGGCATCGCCGAGAAGGCCCTGACCGAGGGTCCCGCGGTCGTCCAGCCTTGCGGCGCGGGCCGGGTTGATCGTGCTCATGCGGATCACTTCCTTCAGCGACACGCCCATCTCCATGAATTTCGACATGGTGATGAGCATGTTGTAGGCCGGCCCGCCGATCGAGGTCAGGTGCACGTCGCTGCTGATCACATCAGGCGCGAAACCGTTCTTCAGCATCTGCATCGCGGTGTCGAAACCGAAGCTGCCGCGGCCGTGGCCGATATCGAAAATCACCCCGCGCTCGCGCGCCTCCAGCACATCCGGCTGCACCCCGCCATCGGGGGAAGCCGGCGAATTGGGCCAGGGACGGAAGCAGTGGGTCAGGATGTCGCCGCGCCGCAACAGCTTCATCACCTCGGCGCGCGGCGGCGGCGGGGCGTCGAGATGGCCCATCAGCGGCAGGCCGAGCTGGTCGGCGACTTCAAGCGCCATCTGCATCGGCGCGATTCCGAGAGCGCCAGAGGTGCCGCCGCCGATGCGCACCTTGATGCCGCAGATCAGGTCGGCCTGTTCCTTCGCCACGGCGAGACAGACGCGCGAATTGAGCAGCCGCAGGTCAGACGACTCGCCGAAGCTGACATCCCAGTGCAGTGCGAAGATGCCGGCAAAGGACAGGTTGAGGAACGGCACCACCCGGACATGCGCCGGCTCGATCACATGCTTACGGAAGCCATGGATATTGCCCGGCCCGGCCGAGCCGGCATC
>JANXSA010000683.1 GCA_025352915.1 Rhodospirillales bacterium
GTCGGCGCGGTGGTGCTGGCCTGCGTCGTGATGATCGCGCTGCTGGCACCGCTGATCTTCCCCGAAAGCCCGTGGGAAATCGCTGGTCCGCCATTCCGCAAGCCAGGCGAGATGGATTTCCTGCTCGGCACCGACACGCTAGGGCGCGATGTCGCCGCCGGGATCGCCCATGGTGCGCGGGTGACGCTGTTGCTGAGCCTGGTCTCGACCGCGGTCGCGTTGTCGATCGGGGTCGTGTTGGGGGCGGTTGCCGGCTACCACGGTGGCTGGGTGGATGACCTGGTGATGCGCTTCACCGAGTTCTTCCAGACCATTCCGAACTTCATTCTGCTGGTGGTGCTGGTGGCGATCTTCACGCCGTCGATCACCTCGATCGTGGTGGCGATCGGCATTGTATCCTGGCCGCCTTTGGCGCGGATCGTGCGCAGCGAGTTCCTGACGCTACGGTCACGCGAATTCGTGCAGGCGGCGCATGTGCTGGGGCAGAGCAGCCCCCGGATCATCTTTGGCGAGATCCTGCCGAACAGTCTGTCGCCGGTGATCGTCTCGGCCTCGCTGATGGTGGCGACAGCGGTGTTGCTGGAATCGGCGCTGTCGTTTCTCGGGCTTGGCGATCCGAACCAAATGAGCTGGGGCTACATGATCGGGGCGGGGCGCACGGTGATCCGGCACGCCTGGTGGATCAGCTGTTTCCCCGGAATTGCCATCGCGCTGACCGTCCTGGCACTGAACCTGGTGGGCGAGGGCCTGAGCGACGCGCTGAACCCAAGACTCGCCCGCAAGGGCCGAGCATGAAACGGATGAAAGTTCTTTGGTTCTTTCTTTCAAGAAAGAACGTCTGCTTTTTTTTATGTGCGGCAAACGCGCATGAATGAAGTTCCGCTACTGGCGGTGGAAGACCTCGTCATTGCGTTGCCGCCCGGCGCCGAGCGGCCCCATGCGGTGGACGGGGTCAGCTTCACGTTGGCGCGCAACGAGATCCTTTGCATCGTCGGCGAGTCCGGTTCGGGCAAGTCGATGACGGCGCATGCGATCATGGGGTTGCTGCCGCAGCCGCAGGTGCGCGCGACGGGCGGGCGCATCCGTTATCTGGGCGAGGATTTGTTGCAGGCCGAGCCGGCGCGGATGCGGGCGTTGCGCGGCCACAAGCTGGGCATGATCTTTCAGGAGCCGATGACGGCGCTGCACCCGATCATGCGCATCGAGGCGCAGATTGCCGAGGGGATCCAGCAGCATGCGCCGATGGCGCGGGCGGCGCTGCGGGCCCGCGTCACTGAATTGCTGTTGGCGGTCGGGTTGCCCGATCCCGAGCGGCTGCGTCGAGCTTATCCGCACCGGCTGTCCGGCGGGCAGCGGCAGCGGGTGATGATCGCCATGGCGCTGGCGCCCGACATCCTGGTGGCCGACGAGCCGACCACGGCGCTGGATGTGACCACCCAGGCGCAGATCCTGATGCTGATCCGCGATATCCAGGCGGCGCGGCAGATGGGCGTGTTGTTGATCACCCATGATTTCGGCGTGGTCGCCGAGGTGGCCGACCGCGTGGCGGTGATGCAGCACGGGCGGATCGTGGAGATCGGCGCGGTGGCGCAGATTCTGGAGGCACCGCAGCACCCGTATACGCAGAGCCTGATTGCAGCGGTACCGCGCCTGACCGCGGCAGCGCGACCGCTTTCGCCCGATGCGCCGGTGGTGCTGGCGGCCGAGGCGGTGACCAAGGTGTTTCGCCAGCGCAGCTGGATCCCTGGGCGCGGCACCGAGGTGGTCGCGGTGCAGGGCGTGAGCCTGGCGTTGCGGCGCGGCGAGACGGTGGGGCTGGTGGGCGAGTCCGGTTCGGGCAAATCGACCTTTGCGCGCTGTGTGGTGCGGCTGCTGGAGGCGGATTCCGGGGCCATTCGGCTTGACGGCACCGATATCGTGAAGCTGGGCCGCCGCGCGATGCGGCCCTGGCGCACCCGCATTCAGATGGTGTTCCAGGACCCCTATGCCTCGCTCAACCCGCGCCGCCGGGTGGGCGACATTATCGCCGCCGGGCCGCTGGCGCATGACGTGCCGCGTGCGGAGGCCGCGCGCCGCACCACCGAATTGCTCGCCCTGGTCGGCCTCGATCCAGCGTCGGCCGGCCGCTATCCGCATGAGTTTTCCGGCGGGCAGCGCCAGCGGATCGGGCTGGCGCGGGCGCTGGCGATGCAGCCGGATATCCTGGTGGCGGATGAGCCGGTGTCGGCGCTGGATGTTTCGGTGCAGGCGCAGGTGCTGGCGCTGCTGGCCGATGTGCGGGCGCGGTTCGACCTGTCGATGTTGTTCATCACCCATGATCTGCGCGTGGCCGCCCAGGTGTGCGACCGGGTGGCGGTGATGTATCGTGGCGAGATCGTGGAGGTGCGGCCCACGGCGGAGCTGTTCGCCGATCCGCACCACCCCTATGTGCGTGACCTGCTGGCCGCGGTGCCCGGACGGCGCTGGCTGCCGGCGGTGGCTGGCTGATGCTGCGGAAGGAAGACCAATGACCGATCCCGCCTATGACGCCATCATCATCGGCGCCGGCATGTCTGGGCTGTACCAGCTGCATTGCCTGCGTGAGCAGGGCATGAAGGTACTGGTGCTGGAGGCCGGCAGCGGCGTGGGCGGGACCTGGTACTGGAACCGCTATCCCGGGGCGCGGTTTGATTCCGAGAGCTATTCCTATGGCTATTCCTGGTCGAAGGAATTGCTGGAGGAATGGGACTGGGGCGAGCATTTCGCGCGCAGCCGGAGACCGAGCGCTACCTGAACCACGTTGCCGACAAGTTCGAGCTGCGGCGCGATATACGGTTCGGCAGCCGGGTTGCGTCCGCGTATTGGGACGAGGCCGGACGGCAGTGGCAGGGCAATCGCTTGAGTAATACCAACCGTCTCAACCACTGACCGATGCCCATTTGCGCACTCCGATTGACCGGATACGTTCTGGATCATCGGTGAGGAACTTCCAGGCCTTCGCGCAGGCCAGGACGATATCGTCATAGGTGTCCCAGACGAGGT
>JANXSA010000716.1 GCA_025352915.1 Rhodospirillales bacterium
TTGTTGCGGGCGGTGCGGGAATGGTGGCTGGCGGGGGGGTGTCTGGCGGATCGGGCGGGGTGTCTGGCGGAGGTGCGGCGGTTGATGGGGTGACGGCTTGTCTTATTTGTTACGATATCAGAATAATATGGACGTGCGGCAGTATCGCGGTCAGGCGGGGTTTGTTTTTCGACCGAAGTTCATGAAGGGGAGGTCGCGCGGGCGGGCTTGGGGGTAGAGGGGGAGGAGGGGCGGGAGTTTGGGGCGCCCTGATTGAGACGTGGGGGGTTTGATGGGTTTGGGACGGGGTGGTGTCGGGGGGAGGCGGAGTTCGGGCGGGAGGTCGACGCCGAGGAGGCGGGCGACGGGGCGCAGGGTGCGGCCGAGGGATTTGAGGGCTTCGGGCGGGGCGGTGGCGAGGAGGGTTTGGGTTTCGGGGGCGCGCAGGAGGTGTTCGAGGTGCGAGGTGTAGGCGGCCATGTGATAGCCGAGTTTTTCGATCAGCCAGGCGCGGCGATGGGGGATGTAGATGGCGGGTGGGCCGCCCTTTTTGCCGGGTTTTTGGGTGTGTGGGCGGGGGCGGAAGGTGCCGGCGGCGAGGTGGGCGAGGATGGTGGCGAGGCGGCGCGAGGCGCCGGCGATGCGGTTGTGCACCGGGGCGCCGAGGGCTGCGAAGATGTGGGTGCGGGCGAAGATGAGGCGGGTGACGGATGCGAGGATGGCGACCAGGCGCGCGGAGACGTCGCTTGCGGATGGGATCATGGCTGGTTGCGTCCTTTCGTGCCTGGGGTGAGGGGTTGACCGATCGTTCATGATATGTTCTATACGACGATCGACGGAGAGATGCAAGGATATTTTTCAGGACGTGGCGAAGATGGTCTGCAATACCAGCCGTCTCAACCACTGACCGATGCCCATTCGGGCTGCGCCAGGACTATGCCGCCATCGCCAGTGCAGGCTTTGTGGCCGCCGTCGACCTCAATGGAGACTCGCTGAAGGACATCATTGTCGCATCGTTCGCCAATGGGGCGTTCAATGTGTTGGGTAGTGGGTGAAGTTTCTTTGGTTCTTTCTTTTCAAAGAAAGAACACGCTTGGCTGTGGAGGTGGGAATTGGGGGGCGGAGGCCTGGATTGCTTCGCTACGCTCGCAATGACGGGGAAATCGGGAGGGTAAGGGTCCAGGGAGCTCGGCCCCCTGGCGGATCTGGACAGCGCCCAGCCCTTCCCCTTGCCTCAGGCGGCGTCGACTTCGGCGCTGCGGCGTTCGTGGCGTTTGCGCTCGTTGGGGTCGAGGAAGCGTTTGCGCAGGCGGATTGCGGTTGGGGTTACTTCGACGAGTTCGTCGTCTTCGATGTAGGCGATGGCTTGTTCGAGGCTCATGCGGCGGGGCGGGATGAGGAGCATGGCCTCGTCCTTGCCGGCGGCGCGGATGTTGGTGAGCTTCTTTTCTTTGATGGCGTTGACGTCGAGGTCGCTATCCCGGGAGTGTTCGCCGAGGATCATGCCGAGGTAGATTTTGTCGCCGGGGTCGACGAAGAGGGTGCCGCGTTCCTGGAGGTACCAGAGCGAATATTGGATCGCCTGGCCGTCGGCGTTGGAGATCAGCGAGCCGTTGCGGCGGCCTTCGATGGGGCCGGCCCAGGGCTCATAGCCCTTGAAGATGCGGTTCATGATGCCGGTGCCGCGGGTGTCGGTGAGGAATTCGCCGTGGTAGCCGATGAGGCCGCGCGAGGGCATGTGGAAGGTCAGGCGGACCTTGCCGCCGCCGGAGGGGCGCATGTCCTGCATGACGCCTTTGCGCTTGGAGATTTTTTCGACGACGACGCCGGTATAGGGCTCGTCGACGTCGACCAGGACATCTTCCATCGGCTCTTCGCGGTCGCCGGTTTCGGGGTTTTGGCGAGTGAGGACGCGGGGGCGGCCGATGGTGAGTTCGAAGCCTTCGCGGCGCATGGTTTCGATCAGCACGCCGAGCTGGAGTTCGCCGCGGCCGGCGACTTCGAAGGCTTCCGACTCGTTGGACTCGGTGACCTTGATGGCGACGTTGCCTTCGGTCTCGCGGAACAGGCGGTCGCGGATTTGGCGCGAGGTGACTTTCTTGCCCTCGCGGCCGCCGAGCGGGCCGTCATTGATGCGGAAGGTCATGGCCAGGGTGGGCGGGTCGACCGGGGTCGCGGGCAGCGGGGCTGACACGGCGGGGTCGCAGATGGTGTCGGGGATGGTGGCGTCGGTCATGCCGGCGATGGCGATGATGTCGCCGGGCTCGGCTTCTTCGATGTTGACGCGGTCGAGGCCACGGAAGCCCATCAGCTTGGTCAGGCGGCCGGTTTCGACCACGGTGCCGTCGGAGCGCAGGACTTTCAGCGGCATGTTGAGGCGGGGGCGGCCCTGTTCGACGCGGCCGGTGAGCACGCGGCCGAGGAAATTGTCGTAGTCCAGGATGGAGGCGATCATGGCGAAGGGGGCATTCTGGTCGCGGACCGGGGGGTTCACGTGGCGCAGGACCAGGTCGAACATCGGGGCGAGGTCGGTGCGGGGGTCGTCGAGCGAGACCACGGCCCAGCCTTGCCGCCCCGAGGCGTAGAGCATCGGGAAGTCGAGCTGGCCGTCATCCGCGCCGAGGGCTGCGAAGAGGTCGAACATTTCCTCGTGGACTTCGTCGGGGCGGGCGTCCTGGCGGTCGATCTTGTTGACCACGACGATCGGCTTGATGCCTTGGGCGAGGGCCTTGGTGAGGACGAACTTGGTTTGCGGCAGGACGCCTTCGGCGGCGTCGACCAGGACGATGGCGCCATCGACCATGTTCAGGATGCGCTCGACCTCGCCACCGAAATCGGCGTGGCCGGGGGTGTCGACGATGTTGATGCGGGTGCCCTTCCAGGACACGGAGGTGCATTTGGCCAGGATGGTGATGCCGCGCTCGCGTTCGAGGTCGTTGCGGTCGAGCGCGCGCTCGGCGACCTGCTGGTGTTCGCGGAAGGCGCCGGACTGCTTCAGGAGCTGGTCGACGAGGGTGGTCTTGCCATGATCGACGTGCGCGATGATGGCGATGTTGCGGATTTCCATGGGGCGTCCGGACGTGCAAGAGGGGGGCGCGACCGGATGACCGTGCCCGTTATGTTGCGGTGCACATAGGGGAGACCGGGCGGGAAAGCGAGGAAAACCGGCGAAGGGCTGCGTTGCGTGGGCAGGTTCATCAGCGTGCGCCCTGGAGGCTGAGGACGACGCGCACGGTGAGCGCCAGGATCAGCAGGTCGAGCAGCAGGGAGCGGTGGCGCAGATAGTAAAGGTCGTATTCCAGCTTGCAGCGGGCATCGTCGACGGAGCTGCCGTAGCGGAAGCGGACCTGGGCCCAGCCGGTGATGCCGGGCTTGATGGCGGCGCGGTCGTGGTAGCCGGGGATTTCGCGGGCGAGGAGTTCGACGAAATGCGGACGCTCGGGGCGGGGGCCGACGACGGACATTTCGCCGCGCAGGACGTTGAGCAGCTGCGGCAGTTCGTCGATGCGGGTTTTACGCAGAAGGGCGCCGATGCGGGTGATGCGGGGGTCGTCCAGGGTGGCCCAGACGGGGCCGTTGGCCTCGGCGTCGGTGCGCATGGTGCGGAACTTGAGGACGTGGAAGTTGACGCCATATCGGCCGACACGGAGCTGGCGGAAAAGAATTGGGCCGCCGTCTTCGAGACGGATGGCGATGGCGGCGGCGAGCATGACCGGCAGGGTCAGGAGAAGCATGGCGATACAGAACACAATTTCGGCCATGCGGCGGGTGACGGCGGCCAGTGGGCCGGATGATGGGAGGGCGGTTGCCGGCGTCCAGTCAGCCGACATCCGGCCCAGGTCGAGCCGGGAGAGCACATTGGTCATGGTGGCCTCGCTCGAGGATCGTGGAACAGGTCGACTGCCGGGGGATGGCAGCAACCTCCCCCGGCAGCTTCTTGGTCAGGCGGCGGCCGCGGCCGCTTCTTGGTCAGGCGGCGGCGGTTGCCGCTTCTTGGTCAGGCGGCGGCGGTTGCCGCGACGGTCGCGCGGCGGCGAACTGCGGCGAGACCGATGAGGCCGGCGCCGAGGAGCGCCATCGACGCGGGCTCGGGCACCCGCGCGGTGGGACCGGGGTCGGACGAGAAGGTGCCGGTTCCCGAGGCGTTGAAGGTGCCAGAGGCCGGCCGCGCCTGGTTGGCCACGACAGCGCCAGTGGCGAAGTTCGGGATCAGCGAGGACAGGCTAAAGCTGGCGTTCTGCGATGTCTGGCCGGCGAAGCTCAGATATGCCGAGGTCATGCTCAGCTGCGTGAGATTGCTGAGGTTGGAGCTGGCGTTGATGCCGGCGCCGCTGGAGCCGACCGTGGACCGGAGCTGGGCGCCACTGGTGGACGGGTCGCCGTCCACCGCGAAGGTGCCGGAGAGCAGGTTTGTGCCCGGTGCCGCGCCGGCGTCGATGAACGAGAAGGTTCCAGCATATCCGGCCTGGACGAAGGAGTCACCGGTGCCGCAATTGATGCCGCAATTGCCCAGCGAGTTGCTGGTGGCAGTCAGCGAGAAGGTGGCGAGTTCCGGGCCAGCGAAAGGCAGGCCGAGAACGCCGGAGAACGACATGAACACGTTGCTGTTCGCCGTGACGGTGGTGGTGCCGCCGGCGTTGGTGGTGATCGACCAGGCCTGTTGGGCACCGTTCTGTTGCACGTACTGGGCGAAGGTGACCGGGACGGCGGCGGCGGGCGACGCGATGGCGGCGGCGAATATGCCGCAGGCGACGGCGTGGGGGATGAGTCGGAATGGCGGCGCACGCATGTGGATGAACCTTTTGTTGTGGACGCGATACTGGGACTGGGAGTGTCCAGCGGTGCAATTGGGCGGGCGACACAAAGACGCCACGCCGCTATTGACCATCGCGATTGCGACAAATATTCACCAGCGTCGGAAAATACGCATGGGTAGATTGATTGGTTAAATTGTATGCGGCTGTTTTGCCATATTTTATGGCAGTCCCTTTTTCCGCCTTATTCTGGAAGTCACATTATGTTTCAGATAAATTTTTCTTGAGTGCCGGCATTGTTCTTCAAAGTTATTGATTGCAGTGCTTTGCAATCGTGTTTTTGTTGCAGATTATTATCGTACTGGCAGCGCGTATGCCGGTCTTCATGTTGACTGACCATGGCCGGCAATGAAGACCAGTCCCCGGACCTTGATTGAACGGGTTCCAGGGCGAAACCGCGGCCTTACCTGTGTTGCAGCCGCGCCATTTCGCCGGACAGGTCGCGCAAAGGCCGGGCGCCGTAGTGGCTGATGATCTCGGCCGCCGCGATGCTGCCCAGGGTGGCGCATTGTTTGATCGACAGGCCGCGGGCGTGGGCGGCGAGGAAGCCGGCGGCGTAGGCGTCGCCGGCGCCGGTGGTGTCGACGACCTGGGTGGGTTCGGCGGGGACGAGGACGGTTTCGGCCCCCTTGATGATCATGCTGCCGTTTTCGCTCATGGTGATGGCGGCCAGGGCGACGTCGTGGCGGGCCAGGGTGGCGGCTTCGGCGTGGGTGTTGGTTTCGTAGAGGGCGGCGATTTCGGCTTCGTTGGCGAACAGGATGTCGACGTGGCCGGCGACCAGTTCGCGGAAGGCGGCGCGATGGCGATGGACGCAGAAGGCGTCAGACAGGGTGAGGGCAACCTGGCGGCCGGCTTCATGGGCGGCGGCGGCGGCTTTGTAGAAGGCGGCCTGGGCCTCGGGGGGGTCGAACAGATAGCCTTCGAGGTAGGTGACGGCGGCATTGGCGACCAAGGCGGGGTCGACGTCGCCGGGGCCGAAGGTGGTGCAGGCGCCCAGGAAGGTGTTCATGGTGCGCTGGCCGTCCGCGGTGACGGCGATCAGGCAGCGGGCGGTGGGGGTGGTGCCGGTGGCAGGGGCGGTTGGAAAGTGGACGCCGACGGCGGCGATGTCATGGCGGAAGACTTTTCCCAGGGTGTCGTCGGCGACTTTGCCGAGATAGGCGACCTTGGCGCCGAGCAGGGCGGCGACGGCGCAGGTGTTGGCGGCGGAACCGCCGCTGCTTTCGGTGCCGGCCGGGAGGTCGGCGTAGAGGCGCTCGGCGGTGGCGGCGTCGATCAGGGCCATGGCGCCCTTGCGCATGTCGTGGCGCGACAGGAAGGCTTCTGGCACCGGGGCGAGGACATCCACTATGGCGTTGCCGATGCCGAGTATGTCGTAGGTCGGGGATTGGGGCATCATGGCTCTCCGCTGCGGCATCAGGCGGTCGCGTAACATCACGGACGGCACCCGGCAACCTATGGCAACACCTCGACCTTCACCCGCGTTGCTGGCCATTGGGCAGCTGGACGACCCGGCGTTTCTTGGCGCGGTGCTGCGCAGTGTGGGCGGGGCGGTGCTGGCGCTGGTGGTGGTCGGGGCGGGGTTGGCCTGGGGCGGAGCGCGGCTGGCGGCGTCTTGGGCGGCGAGTTGGCCGAGCCTGGCG
>JANXSA010000745.1 GCA_025352915.1 Rhodospirillales bacterium
TGGCGCGTCTTCTTCACGGCGTCACGCACCAGCACGTATCCACCCTTGGCGCCTGGCACGGCACCCTTGATCATCAGCAGACCCTTCTCGGCATCAACGAGTGCCACTTCCAGGTTCTGGGTGGTGATCCGCTCGGCCCCGAGATGGCCAGCCATTTTCTTGTTCTTGAAGGTCTTGCCGGGATCCTGGCGGTTGCCGGTCGAACCATGCGAACGATGGCTAACGGACACACCGTGGCTGGCCTCGAGGCCGGAAAAGTTCCAGCGCTTCATCGCCCCGGCAAAGCCTTTGCCCTTGGTGGTCCCGCTGACATCCACGATCTGGCCAACGACAAAATGGGCAGCAGACAGGGTGGCGCCGGGTTCCAGCAGCGCATCAGCGTCAACCCGGAACTCCGCGAGCTTCGCCTTGGGTTCCACCTTCGCCTTGGCGAAATGGCCCTTGTTCGGCTGCGAGACGTTCTTCACCTTCGCCTTGCCCCATCCGAGCTGGACGGCGGTATACCCGTCCTTCTCTTCGGTTCGGGCGGCGACAACCTGAAGCGCGTCAATGTGCAGCACGGTCACAGGCACATGCGTGCCGTCATCCTTGAAGATCCGGGTCATGCCCAGCTTCTTCGCCAGTAATCCTGTACGCATTTTCTTCCGTTCCTAGAGGAGCTCCCCGGATAGTCAGCGGGCGGGGCTCATAGGCCAAAATGAAGTCCGGGCACGGCCCGGACCTGGGTGGGTCCTTTAGAGCTTGATCTCGACGTCGACACCAGCAGCCAGATCGAGCTTCATCAGCGCGTCAACGGTCTGCGGGGTCGGATCGACGATATCGAGCAACCGGCGATGGGTGCGGATCTCGAACTGTTCGCGGCTCTTCTTGTCCACGTGCGGCGACCGGTTCACTGTGAAGCGCTCGATATGCGTGGGCAGCGGAATTGGCCCGCGGATCTGCGCACCCGTACGCTTGGCGGTATTCACGATCTCCTTCGTGCTGTTGTCCAGCACGCGGTGATCGTACGCCTTGAGGCGGATGCGGATGTTCTGGTTGTCCATCAGTCAGTTCCGATCAGCGGATAGTCGTCAGTCTCAGGCGGCATCAGCGATAGTGTTCATGCTCCGCGCCAGGACCAGGTCCCAGCGCGATGTATCCAACAAATCAGGCGACGATCTTGGCCACCACGCCGGCGCCGACGGTGCGGCCACCTTCACGAATGGCGAAGCGCAGGCCCTCATCCATGGCGATCGGCGCGATTAGCTCAACGTCCATCGAGACGTTGTCGCCCGGCATCACCATCTCGGTGCCCTCAGGGAGGGTGACGATGCCGGTCACGTCGGTGGTGCGGAAGTAGAATTGCGGACGATAGTTGGTGAAGAACGGCGTATGACGGCCGCCCTCTTCCTTCGTCAGGATGTAGCTCTCGGCCTTGAACTTGGTGTGCGGCGTGATGGAGCCGGGCTTGGCCAGAACCTGACCGCGCTCGACGTCCTCGCGCTTGGTGCCACGCAGCAGCGCACCCATGTTGTCGCCGGCCTGGCCCTGGTCGAGCAGCTTGCGGAACATCTCCACGCCGGTGACGATGGTCTTCACGGTGGGCTTCAATCCGACGATCTCGACTTCTTCGCCCACCTTGATGATGCCGCGCTCGACGCGGCCGGTCACCACGGTGCCGCGGCCGGAGATCGAGAACACGTCCTCGACCGGCATCAGGAACGGCTTGTCGATGTCGCGCATCGGTTGCGGAATGTAGCTGTCCACCGCTTCCATCAGCTTGATGATCGCCTCCTCACCCAACTCCGGCTGGGTGTCGTTGAGCGCGCAGACGGCCGAGCCCTGGATGATCGGGATGTCGTCGCCCGGGTATTGGTAGCTCGTGAGCAACTCGCGCAGCTCCATCTCGACGAGTTCCAGCAGTTCCGGATCGGCGATGTCGCACTTGTTCAGGAACACCACCAGCGCCGGCACGCCGACCTGGCGGGCGAGCAAGATATGCTCGCGGGTCTGCGGCATCGGGCCGTCGGTGGCGGACACGACCAGGATCGCGCCGTCCATCTGCGCCGCGCCGGTGATCATGTTCTTCACATAGTCGGCGTGGCCGGGGCAGTCGACATGCGCGTAATGGCGGTTCTTGGTCTCATATTCGACATGCGCGGTGGAGATGGTGATGCCGCGGGCGCGTTCCTCGGGAGCCTTGTCGATCTGATCATACGCCGTGTAGGTGGCGCCGCCGCTCTTGGCCAGGACCTTGGTGATCGCGGCCGTTAGCGACGTCTTGCCATGGTCAACGTGACCGATGGTGCCGATGTTGCAGTGCGGCTTGTTCCGCTCGAATTTTGCCTTGCCCATGGGGGTAACCTCTTCCTCGTAA
>JANXSA010000039.1 GCA_025352915.1 Rhodospirillales bacterium
CAGACGGATGATCCGCACACCGGCACTCATCAAAACCTCCACCGTCAGCATGTTATGACAGGAGGTATCGAATCGGAGTTCTCAGCCGATTCCTAGCCCTATATGAGTCGTCGAATAAGACGGTTGGTATTACTCCATGAACCTCACCCTCGCCGCCCGGCTCGCGCTCTCGGACATGCGCCATGACGCCGGCCTATTCACCGGCGTGGCGCTGACCGTCACCGCGGTGCTCGCACCATTGCTGGTGCTGCTCGGCCTCAAGACCGGCGTCATCGAGCATCTGGTTGGCGGCTTGCGCGCCGACCCCGCCACGCGCGAAATCGTCCTGCGCGGCCACATGCCGCTGCCGCCGGAGTGGTTCGAGGCGATGCGCAAACGGCCAGACGTTGCCTTTGTTGCCCCGCGTATGCGCCAGCTGGCGCAGCCGGTCGATGTCGGCCTGGCTGCCAACCCGATCCGCGGCACCAACGCCGATTTCGTCGTCTCCGCGCCCGGCGACCCGGTGCTGGGCCGCGCCGCCGCAGGGATTGCCGAGGGCAGCGTGGTGCTCAGCCAGCGCCTGGCACAGCTTGGCGGCTTTAAGCTGGGCGACGAGATCAATGTCTGGGCGATCCGCCGCGCCACCACCGGCAACCAGCGCATCGATGCGCGCGCCAAAGTGGCCGGCATCGCGCCACCGACGGCGACACAGAATGCCGTGGTCTATGGCCCGCTCGCCATGGCGGCAGCATTGGAGGCCTTCCAGGAACGTGACACCGGCCAAACCCTGGCGCCGGCCCATATCTTCCCCAGCTTCCGCCTCTACGCCCGCGACATCACCGACGTCGCCACGCTGGAGCGCGACCTGTTGGCCCAGTCGATGGAGGTGCGCACCGAAGTCGGGCGCATCGGCTGGACCCTGTCCATCGACCGCAACCTGACCACGCTGTTCGCCGTGCTGACCGGCTGCGGTGCGGCGGGGGTCGCGGTGACGCTGGCGGTCTCGCTGTGGGGCAACGTCGCGCGCAAGCGGCGGGCGCTCTCGCTGCTGCGGCTGCTCGGGCTGCCGGCCAGGGCGCTGGTGGTGTTTCCGCTGGTCCAGGGTGGGTTGGTTGCCGCACTCGGCAGCCTGCTCGGCGCAGCCGTGGCGCTCGCGGTTGGCGCCGCGATCAACGCGGCCTATGGCGGCGCCTATCTGGAGGGCAACCAACTATGCGTGATCGCTCCGGTCCACATCCTGGCCACCGTGACCAGCGCCATCGTGCTGGCCTTGCTGGCAAGCCTGGTAGCCGTCCGCCCGGTACTGCGGATCGCACCGTCCGAAGGGATGCGCGAGGCATGATGCTCCTGCTCGCCCTGCTGCTGGCCGGCGCTGCGCACGCGCAAACGCCGGCGCCCGAGTGGAACCCCAAGCCCGCCGATGGCGACCTGATCGTCCCGCTCCCCTGCGACACCGCCATGGTGTTCCGCAAGATCGCCACGCCCATGGGCGACAGCCCGCTCGCCGACCGCCGTGTCGTGCTGGGCGACGAGGACGCCGGCGCCGCCTATTCCGAATTCGTCCGCGAATCCCATGTCGCCGGCGGCTTCGGCAGTGGCCCCGCCGCGCATTTCTGGCTCGGCAAATACGAGGTCATGCGCGGGCAGTATGTCGCGGTCACCCAGGGCTGCGAGGCTCACACCGCCCTGCCCGCCAACCAGCGCCGCCTGCCGCAAGCCGCGATCAGCCTGTCCGACGCGATGCGCTTTGCCGAACTGGCCACCGCCCAGGCGATCAAGCTGAAGAAGACCGCCCTGCCCGGTGACGACGACGCCCGCACCTTCCTGCGCCTACCCACCGAAGCCGAGTGGGAATACGCCGTGCGCGGCGGCGCGGCGGTGGGCGACGCGGAGTTCCGCCAGCGTCTGCCGCCGATGGACGGCCCGATCACCGCCACCGCACAGCTTCGCCGCACCGGTCAGCGTCCGGTCCCGGTCGCCACCGGCATGCTGGCGCCGGACAAGCTCGGCCTGCACGACATGCTCGGCAACGTCGCCGAGATGGTCGCCGAGCCCTATCGCCTGACCCGCGGCGGCCGTGTTGGCGGGCGTGCCGGCGGGCTGGTGGCGCGCGGCGGCGACATCGCCTCCACGCCCGACCAGATCCGCAGCAGCCAACGCGTGGAGTATCCGCCCTTCACCCCTGAGGGCGAGGTGCTCGCTTTGCCCACGCTCGGCTTCCGC
>JANXSA010000160.1 GCA_025352915.1 Rhodospirillales bacterium
CCACCACGTCTGGCCAACCTACGAAGACATCGTCCAAGCCTGCGCCACCGCATGGCGCTTCCTCATCGCCGATCCAGGCCGCATCCGTTCCATCGCAACACGGGAGTGGGCATGTGTCAGTCTTTGAGCGGGTTGGTATAAGCTGCGCGTCGCTGTGCGACCCAAAGCGTTCACCCCGGCCGTTGAGGAGCTTGGACGTGCCGTCCGATCCGACGCTGGCCGCACGCATGCTCGGGATCACGTCTGAGGTTTTGTGGGAGCACTACGAGCGTGCAGGCCAAGCCCAGGCAGCGAAGACGTTCGACGTGTTGATCACCCGCCTGCAGACCGAGGCCATTGCCAGGGTCGGCTATCGTCGTCGTGGCGGTCGAGCAGAGGATAGCGCCGGAGGCACCACATGACCCTCCGAGCGGTCACGTATGCCCGCTTCTCCTCCGATCTTCAGAGCGCTGCCTCGATCGACGATCAGGAACGTGTCTGCCGGCAGCGCGCCGTACGCGAAGGCTGGCTGATCATCGACACCTACGCCGACCACGCAATCTCTGGCTCGACAATGCAGCGCCCGGGCTATCAGGCCCTGATGGCCCGGTTGCACCGAGGCGGCATCGATATCGTTCTGACGGAGAGCTGGGACCGCATCTCCCGCGACCCGGAACACACCGCCGGCTTCTTCAAGCGTGCCACCTTCGCCGGCGCGCGCATCATCACGCTCGCCGAGGACGAGATCACCGATTTTCACGTCGGCCTCAAGGGCGCAATGGGCGCGATCTACCTCAAGGACCTCAGAGCCAAGACCCACCGCGGCCAGGAGGGCCGCATCCTCGCCGGACGGAGTATCGGCGGCCCGCCCTATGGCTACCAAGTGGTGCGCCAGATCGGCCGGGATGGCGACCTCGACCGCGGCCTTCGCGCCATCGATGAGGCCGAGGCGGCCGTCGTGCGGCGAATCTTCGACCTCTATGTCCGCGGTGCCAGCCCGCTGCGGATCGCCCGCACACTCAATGCCGACGGAGTACCAGGTCCCTCGGGCGGCCCCTGGCTGGAGGACACCATCAGGGGCCGGAGCACGCGGGGCGATGGGATCCTGCGCAACGCGATCTACGACGGCCGCCTCGTCTGGAACCGCCGCCACAACCTCAAAGACCCAGTCACTGGCGCCCTGGTCCGCCGGGCTGCAGCGACCAACACACATGTCGAGGTCGAGGTGCCGCTGCTGAAGATCGTCGAGCGTGATCAATGGCAGGCCGCCCAGGCCCGCCTGCTTGACAACGCCGCCGCTGCCAACCCCGCCGCACCTGACGGCCAGCCAGGTTTCTGGGACCGCCGCAAACCCCGCCACCTGCTGACCGGCAAGGTCTTCTGCGGCATCTGCGGGCAGGGCTTCGCCACAATGGGCAAGGACTATCTTCGCTGCATGCATGCCCGCAATGGCCACTGCGCAAACACCGCCTCCCTGCGCCGCGGCCCGCTCGAAAGCGCGGTGCTGGACGCCTTGCGCGTGCAACTGATGGCGCCGCACCTGCTCAAGGCATTCGTCGGGGCCTTCACGGACGAGTGGCAGCGACTGGCGCAGGAGGCTCGGGTCACTACCACGGCCAGCACGCGCGAGCGCGCGGAACTCGAACGAAAGATCGCCAACCTGATCGAGGTTCTCAGCGAGGATCCCCGCAGTCCAGGCATCCGCATCAAGCTCGCGGACCTGGAGGCTCAACTCGATCGTCTGCCGTTGCCGACCACGCCGGCCGTGTCTGATGCCCCCCGCCTCCCGACCGACCTGGGGGCCGTGTATCGATCACGCTTGGCCGAGTTCGAGTTGGCACTCACCGATATAGCCATGCCAGATCTCCTGGAGGCCGCACGCGCCCTGATCGAGCGCGTGGTCGTCCATCCGCCCGCCGGAGATGACGGTCTGCCTAAAATTGAACTTGATGGTAACCTGCCGCGTATGCTGCAACTCGCCATCAACCAAAACACGAAAAAAGGCGACACCGAGAGTGCCGCCCTATTCGTCAACGCGATAGAGTGTTCGGTAAAGCGGGATCCAGGGGCAAAGCCCCTGGCCTTCCTTCCCTGCCGGCACCCCACCCATGCCTAGTAGCCTTCGCCCAGGCGCAGCAGCGGGAAGGCGCTGTGTACGTGAGGTTCGGTGACGGGGGGGGCGGCGTGGACGTAGCTGCGGTTGAGGTCGGCGAAGCTGGTGACGCCGCAGAGGCCGAGGGCGGCGGTGATTTCGTCTTCGAGGATTTCCAGCATGCGGGCGATACCGGGAGCGCCGTCGGCGGCCAGCGCATAGAGATAGAGGCGGCCGATGACGACCAGGTCGGCGCCGAGCGCGATGGCTTTGAGGATATCAGTGCCGCGGCTGAAGCCGCCGTCGATGTAGATTTTGGCGCGGCCGGCGACGGCTTGGACCACTTCGGGGAGAACATCGAGGGAGCCGCGGCCGTGGTCGAGTTGGCGGCCGCCGTGGTTGGAGACGTAGACGGCTTCGACGCCGGCCTCCACGGCACGGGTGGCGTCTTCGGCGGTGGCGATGCCCTTGAGGATCAGGGGGATTTTGTGGCGGGATTTGAAGGTTTCGATGTTCTGCCAGTTGAGGCCGGCCTGGTATTCCATGCCGACGCTGCGGGTGCGCCAAGGGGCGCGGAAGCGCTTGGCGACGTCGCGTTCGCGGCGGCTGAGCATGGCGGTGTCGATGGTGATGCAGAAGGCGTCGTAGCCGGAATCGATGGCGCGCTTGACGTGGTCGGAGGTCCAGTCGTCGTCGCCGCGGACGTAAAGCTGGAACACCTTGGGGCCGGTGCCGGCGGCGGCGATGGCTTCGAGGCCAGGCTGGGTGACGGAGGACACGAAGATGGGGACGCCGTATTCGCCAGCACCTTGGGCGGCGGTGGCGCCGCCGCCGGGCTCGAAGGATTCGAGCGAGCCGACTGGGGCGAGGGCGACGGGCAGGCGGATGTCGCGGCCGAAGAAGCTGGCGGAGGTGTCGATGTCGTGCACGTCGACCAGGGCGCGGGGGCGGAAGGCGATGCTGTCCAGCGCCAGGCGGTTGCGGCGCAGGGTGGTTTCGGTTTCGGCGCCGCCGATCAGGTAGTCCCAGATGTTGCGGTTGAGCTTCAGGTGGGCGGCCTTGATGAACTCGTGGAGATTCAGGAATTGGTGGTCGATGTTGCTGCGCGCCATGGGGGCCTCTTCGTTTGTTCCGCAGTTTGTGACAGGCTCGCCGGGAAGCGACAAGGTGGAGATCGGTGCGATGGCGGGGTTGCGGCGGGTTGGGGAGACGGCGGATATCCTGGGTGAGGGGCCGGTTTGGTGCGCGCGGGAGCAGGCGCTGTACTGGGTGAATATTTCGGCGCCGGAGATCAGGCGGCTGAAGGATGGGGCGGTGACGACGTGGGCGATGCCGGAGGCGGTGGGGTCGCTGGCGTTGCAGGAGCGGGGCGGGATTCTGGTGGCGCTGAAGTCGGCGTTGAGCGTGTTCGACCCCGTCTCGGGGGCGATCGAGAAGATCGCGGAGGCGCCGGGGCATCATGCGGGTTTGCGGTTCAACGATGGGAAGTGCGACCGGCAGGGGCGTTTCTGGGTCGGCTCGATGCGGGCGGGGGCTGATCCGGTCGAGGGTTTTCTTTACCGGCTGGATGGGGCGGGGTGCACGAAGGTGCTGGACGGGATCGGGATTCCGAACTCGCTGTGCTGGTCGCCGGACGGGCGGACGATGTATTTTTCCGACAGCCCGAAGCGGGTGATCTGGGCGTTTCCGTATGACCGCGCGAGCGGTGCGATTGGCGAGCGGTCGGTGTTTGCGACGCTGGCGGCGCCGATGGTGGCGGATGGCGGGACGGTGGATGCCGAGGGGTATCTGTGGAGCGCCAATTACGGCGGCTGGCGGGTGACGCGGTTTGCGCCGGATGGGTCGGTGGACCGGGTGGTGCCTGTTCCTGCCTCGAACATTACGAGTTGTGCGTTTGGGGGGCGGGATTTGGAAACGCTTTATATTACGTCGGCGTATCAGGGATTGAGCTACGAGCAACGGTCGAAGCAGCCGGCGGCGGGGGGGTTGTTTGCGATCGATGTGGGGGTGAAGGGGTTGCCGGAGGCGCGGTTTGCGTATTGAGGGAAGGAAGATTCTTCATTTTCTGAAGAAAAAGAAGCAAAAAAACTTTTATCCGTTTGCAGTGTGCCGCACAGCCATAGCTCGACTCTAATGGATAAAAGTTTTTTGGTTCTTTTTTCAAAAAAGAACGCCTTTTCTGCCTTCTATAGCAGCCCACGCTTGGCCAGATTGCGCATCAGAGCGCCAGCGCCGAAATCCCACGGGGCGCATTGATCGGTGGGCTTGATGCGGTTGACCAGGCGGCCGAGCTTTGGGGTGGCGATGGTGACGATGTCGCCGGTTTTGTGGGTG
>JANXSA010000060.1 GCA_025352915.1 Rhodospirillales bacterium
TACGGCCTCCGTTCGTACCGTCACCGGACGCTGCATCGATCTGTCTCGGGAGCATGGGCATGACTCAGATGATCCTTCCGCACCCTCAAGTCTAAATTCCCGGGGGGTAGATGTCTCATCTTCATTGGCACGGAGGGGAACGCTCGGCGCATGTTTGGCTCTCCCTGACATGGCGAACTTATCAGAAGCGGTTGCATACACCCAAGCGTCAGAGTCAGGCCGCCAGCAGTACCGATGGACAAAGCCTCTTTGTGAATTCTTGCTGTCCGCCGTGACGCGCCAGGCGCGCGAGCCATATGCGATCACCCTGCCAGCGGCGCCAGGGCGATCGCATTTGGCGGGGAGTGGGTCTTGCACCGTCGGAAGGCAGGCAAGCGGCTTGTGGAACGCCGTCATGGAAAGATGAGGAGAAGAATCTGAGAAGTATTCATGGCGCCTTTTGTGGGGGCACCCCTCACCCCAGCCTCTCCCCCAAAGGGAGAGGGGGCGATCCTTTGGCGACGGCTGGGTTCGATCGCCGTATGCGATTGCCCTGCCAGCGGCGCCAGGTGGCGTTGCCTTGTGGGGCAGGGTGCTTGTACCCTCGCGATTCTTTGCAACACACGCGCAACGGGTCTGCGTCCCTGGACCCTGCTGGCCACGAGGATGGATCGCCGCCGATGAACACCAAGGATGCTCATGGCCCGTTGAAGGGCCTGCGGGTTCTCGACCTGACCCGCGTGCTGGCCGGCCCGACATGCACCCAGATGCTGGGCGACATGGGGGCGGAGGTGATCAAGATCGAACGGCCCGGCAGCGGCGACGACACGCGCGGCTTTGCGCCGCCGGTGATGCCGGGGACGCAGGAAAGCGCCTATTTCATTGGGGTGAACCGCAACAAGCGCTCGGTGACGCTGGATATCGCGACTCCCGAAGGTCAGGCGATCGCGCGGCAGTTGCTGGCCGATACCGACATCCTGGTGGAGAATTTCAAGGTCGGCGCGCTGGCCAAGTATGGGCTGGGGTATGAGCAGCTGCATGCGGAATTCCCCGGGCTGATCTATTGCTCGATCACCGGGTTTGGCCAGACCGGGCCGTATGCGCCGCGGCCGGGCTATGACAGCCTGATCCAGGGCATGGGGGGCGTGATGAGCCTGACCGGGGAGCCCAATGGGCTGCCGCAGAAGGTCGGCGTGCCGGTGGCCGATCTGTTCGCCGGGCTGTACGGGTGCATCGGGATTTTGGCGGCGCTGCGGCACCGGGAGAAGACCGGGCAGGGGCAGCAGGTGGATATCGGCATGTTGGACACGCATGTGGCGTGGCTGGCCAATCAGGGGATGAATTTTTTGGCGACCCGGGAAAACCCGGAGCGGCTGGGCAACCAGCATCCGAACATTGTGCCGTACCAGCTGTTCCCGACCAAAGACGGCTACATGGTGCTGTCGGTCGGCAATGATGCCACGTTCAAGCGGTTCTGCGACGCGTTCGGGCTGGAGAAGCTGTTGGCCGATGCGCGCTTCGCCACCAATTCGGCGCGTGTTGCCAACCGCCAGCTGGTCACCGACACGCTGAGCCCGGTGATGCAGCGCGAGACCACCGAATGGTGGATGGGCAAGCTGGAGGGGCTGAATATCGGCTGCGGGCCGATCAACACGCTGAAGCAGGTGTTCGACGACCCGCATGTGAAGGCGCGCGGGATGGAGGTGCAGATGAAGCATTCCAGTGGCGAAATGGTGACCGTGATCGCCAATCCGGTACGGCTGTCCGAGACGCCGGTCGATTACCGGCTCGCGCCGCCGCTGCTGGGCGAGCATACCAGCGAGGTGTTGCAGGATCTGTTGGGCATGGACAATGCGACGTTTGCCAGCCTGAAGAAAAAGGGCGTGATCTAGGGAGGGGACGAGGGCGCAGCGGTTCGGCAAGATGCCGCCGATGGCGGGGTAAGCAGGGAAGCAGTTCTTTTTTGAAAAAAAGAACCAAAAAACTTTTATCCATTTGGACGGATGCCGGCCGGGAATACCGGGTCTAAATGGATAAAGTCTTTTTGCTTCTTTTTCTTCAGAAAAAGAAGACTTCGCTCACTTTTCTTTGAGAAACCGCGCGAAAGCCTCGAGCGTGATGTCGCTGACGTGGTGTTCAATGCCTTCGGCATCCTGTTCGGCCGCGTCCGCCGGCACGCCGACGGCGCGCAGCAGGTCGACCACCAACAAATGGCGCGTCTTGACCCGGGCGGCGAGGTGTTCGCCGGCCTCGGTCAGGAAGACTCCGCGGTAGGGTAGGGCGGTGGCCAGGCCTTCGCGCTTGAGGCGGGTGATCGCCTTGATAGCGGTGGCGTGGGTGACGCCGAGGCGGCGGGCGATGTCGGTCGGGCGCGCTTCGCCGGCGGTGGCCAGGAGGTCGGCGATCAGTTCGGCATAGTCTTCCAGCAGGGCCATCGACTGGACGCGACGCGCCTGTTCGAAGCGGCCGGCCTGGGTGGGGGCCGCGGGCATTTCGGGTGGGGCATCGCGCGCAGCGCGCGCATCGGCCGGGGGTCGCGGCACCGGGGACTCCGTTCAAGTGGCGGGCACCATGGCGAAGCGATGCGTGTAGATCAACAGACACAGTGCACTCGCCTGATGAAGCCTCTTGCGCAAAATGTAGCCATGGCATCACAATGGAGTAGATGATACGAGTTGCAGCCAGATCAAGGAGCCAATTGCATGGGTGATTCGATGACGCCTGGCGGGCGCGCCAACAGTTGGGGTGCGGTTGGCGACGCGAAACTGCGACCCAGCCTGCCGGAAGTGAATGCCTCGATACCCGTCCCGTCCTCGGTGCGCGGGCAGGTTCACTGGGGGCGCAAGCTGTTGGCCTTCTCCGGCCCCGGCTACATGGTCTCGGTCGGCTACATGGACCCAGGGAACTGGGCGACCGACATCGCCGGCGGGTCGCAATTTGGCTACACGCTGCTGTCGGTCATCCTGCTGTCCAACTTGATGGCGATCCTGTTACAGGCGCTGACGGCACGACTGGGCATCGCCACCGGGCGGGATCTGGCCCAGGCCTGCCGCGACACCTATTCCCGGCCGGTGAACTATGCGCTGTGGCTGGCCTGCGAGGCGGCGATCATCGCCTGTGACATGGCCGAGGTGATCGGCACCGCGATCGCGCTGAAACTGCTGTTCGGTATTCCATTGCTGTTCGGCGCCGTGATCACCGCGATGGATGCGTTCCTGGTGCTGCTGCTGATGGGGCGCGGCTTTCGCTATCTGGAAGCCTTCGTTATCGCTCTTCTGATCATCATCGCCGGATGTTTCGCGGTGCAGATCGCGCTGGCGGCCCCGCCAGTGGCGGCGGTGCTTGCCGGATTTGTGCCGTCCACCGAGGTGGTGACCAATCCGGCGATGCTCTACATCGCCATCGGCATCCTGGGTGCCACCGTGATGCCGCATAACCTGTATCTGCACTCCTCAATCGTCCAGACCCGGGCCTATGAAAAAACCGAGCCGGGCAAGCGCGACGCGATCCGTTGGGCGGTCACGGACAGCACCATCGCGCTGATGCTGGCGCTGTTCGTCAATGCCTCGATCCTGATCCTGGCGGCATCGGTGTTCCACGCCAATGGACGGTTGGACGTGAACGAGATCGAGCAGGCCCATGAACTGTTGTCGCCGATGCTGGGCGTTGGCATCGCGTCGGTGCTGTTTGCCGTGGCACTTCTGGCATCCGGGTTGAATTCCACGGTCACCGCCACGCTGGCCGGGCAGATCGTCATGGAAGGCTTCCTGCATCTGCGCATGCCCGATTGGGCGCGCCGTCTGGTGACGCGGGCCATCGCGATCGTCCCCGTGCTCGCCATCACCGCGATTTATGGCGAAAAGGGAACAGCGCAGTTGCTGGTGTTCAGCCAGGTGGTGCTGTCGATGCAACTGCCGTTCGCGGTGATCCCGCTGGTGCGCTTCGTCTCCGACCGCAAGCGGATGGGCAGCTTCGTCATTTCGGCTAAGGTGGCGGCGGTGGCTTGGGTTGTCACCTCGGTGATCGTGGCGCTCAACGTCAAGCTGTTGTTCGATACGGTGTTTGGCGACTGATAGAAAATTTCTTTCGGGCGTGCGCTGCGGCGCAGGGCGCGTAAGTGGGAAGTGGTCGGATTGGCGCTGGCGCGGCGGCTGGAGATGGCGCTGCTGGTCGGGCTGGCGCTGGTGATCGTGGCGGTGTTGTCGGCGGCGGGGATCATCCAGGCGGCATGCTTTCCGGCGGCACTCTGGATTGGGCGGCGGCCGGCGCGGTAGGGTGCGGAATGCGCTTGTTGGTCCTGTTGCTGCTGATCGTTTTTCCGGCTTGGGCCGAGCCGGTGGTGATCCCGGGGCCCGAGGGTGTGGAGCTGCGCGCCGAGCTGCTGCTGCCGGATGGTCCGCCGGTGGCGCCGGCGATCGTGGCGCTGCATGGCTGTGGCGGGCCGTATCCGCAGCGCGATGCGCAATGGGGTGAGTTTCTGCGTGGGCGCGGCCATATCGTGCTGTTTCCCGACAGCTTCGCCTCGCGCGGGCTGGGCTCGCAGTGCCGCGAGACTCAGCGGATGGTGACCGCGTCGGGGTTGCGGCGGCGCGATGCGCTGGCGGCGGCGCGCTGGCTGGCGGCGCGGCCG
>JANXSA010000062.1 GCA_025352915.1 Rhodospirillales bacterium
CGGCGACACTGCTGGTGCTGTTGCTGGGCGCGCGGGCGCTCGACCGGACGCCGCCGCTGCGGGTAATGCTGGCCGCCGACCTCGCGCGGGCGGCGGTGTTGGCCGGGCTGGTTGTCGCCTGGCTGGTGCTGGGCGAGCCGCCGGCCTGGGCGCTGTTCGCGGCCATTGCGGTCCTGGGCGCGGGGTTGGCCGCGTTCCGCCCGGCGATGCAGGCGGCGTTGCCGGTGCTGGCGGCCGATCCGGCGATGCTGCCGGCGGCGAATGCGCTGATGGACACCACCGAGCGCCTGGCGCGGCTGGCCGGGCCGGGGCTGCTGGTGCTGGCGGCGGCGTTGTTTGCCGAGGTGCATTTCGTCGCATTGAACGTGGCGTCGTTTCTGGTCTCGGCGCTGGCGGTGCTGTTGATCGCGCGGCTGCGGCCGGTGCCGGCGGCCGGGACCGGCGCGGATTCGCTCTGGTCGGCGGCGCTGCGCGGGGTTCGGGCGGTGCGGGACCACCAGTTGCTGCGCTTCATGCTGGTGATTGCGGGGATTCAGAACGGGGTGTGGCTGGCGTGTTTTTACCTGGCCTTGCCGCTGTATCTGGAGCGCCGCCTGGGCACCGGCGGGCTGGCGGCCTTCGGCACGGTGATCGCCGCCTATGGCGTCGGCAACCTGGGCGGCACGCTGGTGCTGGGCAATCTGCCGATGCCGCGCCGCCCGGTGCTGCGGGTGTTTGCCGGCATCCTGCTGTTCGGCGCGGCGGTGGCGGCCATGGCCGGCGCGATGCTGTTGCCGGCGGAATGGCAGGTGCCGGGCATCGCATTTTGCGCGGCGATCGCGGCGGTTGGCGCGCCGATGCAGGACATCGTGGTGGCCACGCTGCGCCAGACCGAGCTGGCGCGCGGTGACATCGCGGCCGCGGTGCGCGCGCATATGGTCTCGGTGCAGGGCGGCACGGTGGTGGCGATGCTGGCCGCGCCGAGCCTGGTTGCCGCCTGGGGGCCGGAGGCTGTCGTGCTCGGCGGTGGCGCGACCTACCTGGTGCTCGGGGCGGTCGGCCTGGCGCGGTTGGGGCGGGCAGGTTGACCGGCTGGGGGATTGACCACGAAATGGTCGGCGATGCGAAAGCGGGAGAGTGACTTGATGATTCGTACCCTGGCCTTGCTGGCCACGCTGTGCGCGTTCGCGCTGCCGGCGGCGGCGTGGGCGCAGTCAGCACCAAAGCCGGCACGCCCGCCCGCCGCAGCACCGGCATCCGACCTGGTGACCACGGCGAACCTGTCGCGCGATGGGCTGCGGGCGATCTATGACGCAGCGAAGCTGCCGGCGACGATTGATCGCAGCGGCAACCTGACGGTCAAGGCCGGCACGGTGACGCTGTACATCCTGCCGAGCGAGGACCGGGTGCGCCTGTTGGCCAGCTACAGCTTCGCGGCCCGGGCGGCCTATCAGGAGAAGCTCGATCTCGCGAACCGCATCAACGACGGCTACATCCTGGTGCGCGCCGCAATCCCCGCCGACAAGCCGGCGGAGATCAACATCGACCATTATATCCTGCTTGGCCCCGGGATCAGCCGGGCCGTGGTAGTCGCGGTCACCCGGCGCTTCGCGGAAATCGTGCAGGAAGCGATCGAGGCGGTGGATACCGACCGGCTGCTGGAGTAGGCGGCGGGGGCGCGATCCCCGCCGCCTGCCCGTTCAGCCGAGGCTGTTGAGGAACTGGGCTCAGCCCAGGCTGTTCAAGAACTGGGCTCAGCCCAGGCTGTTCAAGAACGTCGCCCGCGCGGTGGCCGACTGGCTGATGAACATGCCGTCCGAGCCGCCGAGGATGAACTTGCAGCCCCAGCCGATATACAGCCGCGCCCACTCCTCGTCGTAGATGCCGCCCATGCCGGGATACTTGCCGTGCTTCTTGCACGCATCGATCACCGCGCGGTACGCGGCCTGGACCTTGGGATGCCCGGCCTGGCCGGAGATGCCGAGATCGGCCGACAAATCGGACGTGCCGATCAGCAGGCAGTCGATGCCGGGGGTGGCGGCGATGGCGTCGATATTGGCGACGGATTCGGCGGTTTCGACCATCGCCACGATCAGGGTCTCGTTGTTGATAATCTCCTGCGCCTCGGCCACCGGCGGCGGCAGGAAGCCGAACTGGGCGATGCCGCCGCCCCACGAGCGGGTGCCGCGCGGCGGGTAGTGGAAGGCGTCGGCGATACGCTTGGCCTGGGCCGGCGTGTCGATGTGCGGGATCACCAGGCCCTGGGCGCCGTTGTCCAGCGCGCGGGTGCCCTCGTCCAATGCGTCAGTGCAGACGCGGACGATCGGGGAAACGCCGGTGTTGAGCGAGGCGAGGCAAAGCTGGGTGGCCTCGTGCACCGAAAACGCGCCGTGCTCCATGTCGATGAACAGCCAGTCGAAACCAGCGGCCTTGGCGAGCATCGGGGCGGCAACGGTGCGCAGATGGCTGACGCCGAAGCCGAGCGAGGTCTTGCCGGCGCGCAGGCGGTTGAGCGAGGTGTTCGGGATGATGGCCATGGGGTTCCTCCGGGTTGGTTGGGGGGAGCGCACCATGGGTGGGGGGCTGGGTCAATCAGGGGGAGGGAAGAATGTTCTTTTTTGAAAAAAAGAACCAAAAAACTTTTATCCATTGGCGCCGATGTTCCACGGGGGGCACGGATGCCAATGGATGAAGTTTTTTTGCTTCTTTTTGTTCACAAAAAGAAGATTCTTACTTCGGGATCAACCGCTCCAGCATCTCCAGCCGATCCGCCTCGCTCGCCGGCTTGTCGGTGCGCAACCGGGCGATGCGCGGGAAGCGCAGGGCGATGCCGGATTTGTGGCGGGTGGAGCGCTGGGCGCCGTCGAAGGCGATTTCCAGCACCAGGCCATGTTCGACTTCGCGCACCGGGCCGAAGCGGGCGGTGGTGTGGGTTCGGATCCACTGGTCGAGGAAGGCGAGTTCGCGGTCGGTGAAGCCGAAATAGGCTTTTCCGACGGGGACGAGTTCGCCGTCTTCACGCCAGAGGCCGAATGTGTAGTCCGAGTAGCTGCCGCTGCGTTTGCCGTGGCCGCGCTGCGCGTACATCAGCACGGCGTCGATGGTGAGCGGCGCGCGCTTCCATTTCCACCAATGGCCCTTGGGGCGGCCGGGCAGGTAGGGCGAGGTGCGGTCTTTCAGCATCAGGCCTTCGATAGTGGCGGCGCGGGCGCCTTCGCGCAGGGTGGCGAGGTCGTCCATTGTGTCGAAGGGGATCAGTTCGGACAGGTCCATGCAGGCGGGGCGGGTGCGGGCGAACCAGGCTTCGAGGCGGGCGCGGCGGGCGTCGAAGGGCTGCGGCCTGAGGTCTTCGGCGCCGTCGAACAGGATGTCATACAGGCGGATGGCGCAGGGGTAGTCGGCGAGCATTTTCGCGCCGACGGTCTTGCGGTTCAGGCGTTGCTGGAGGTCGGCGAAGGGCGCAACGGTGCCGTTGCGGATGACGAGCAGTTCGCCGTCCAGCACGCCCTGGAAATCCATTGCCGCGAGGATTTCGGGGAAGGTGGCGGAGATGTCCTCGGCGCCGCGCGAGTAGAGCCGGCGGCCGCCTGGGGTGGCGACGAGTTGGACCCGCACGCCGTCCCATTTCCATTCGGCGCGCAGGGCGGCGGGATTGAGTGCGGCGAGGTCGGCGGGCTCAAGGGGGTGGGCGAGCATCGGCGGGCGGAAGACCGGGGCGGTGGCCGGGTCGGGTCGGGGGGCGCGGCCTTCGAGCCAGGCGAAGAGGCCGGCGTAGGGCGGGGCGAGGCTGTGCCAGACTTCTTCGATGTCATCAGCAGACGCGCGGCCTTGCGACAATTCCGCCAGGGCGATGCGGGCCAGGCGGCCGGTGACGCCGATGCGCAGGCCGCCGGTGATCAGCTTGAGCAACGCGAGACGGGTGCCGGCGTCGCAGGCGTCGAGCCAGCCGGCGACGAGGTCGGGGAGGCGGATTTTGGGGGTGAGGTTCAGGGCTTCGACCAGTTCGGGCAGGCTGGGCGGGGCGGCGTTGGTGGCGGCTTCGGGCCAGATCAGGGCGACGGTTTCCGCCAGGTCGCCGACGAAATCGTAGGACAGGGCGAAGAGGATGGGATCGGTGCGGGCATTGGCGAGGTCGCGGATCAGCCCGGCCTTGGCGGCGGCAAAGCGCAGTTCGCCGGCGATGGCGGCCAAGGCGATGCCGCGGTCGGGGTCCGGCTGGGTGGCGAAGTATTGGGCCAGCAGGCGGATTTTGTCGCTGCGGCCCTGGGTGAAGAGCAGGCGTTCGAGCAGGGTGGCGAAGGCGATCATGGCTCTTCTTCGCCATAGCCGATGAGGCGCAAGGGCCGGCCGCGAATGTTGCGTCGGGCGACTTCGTGGATCAGCGCGTCTTCGCTGCCGTGGGTGACCCAAATCTCCGGGGCCTGGACCTCGTCAACGGTGCGGTTGAGTTCGTCCCAGTCGGCGTGGTCGGAGATGACCAGCGGGAGTTCGACGCCGCTCTGTTTGGCGCGCTGGCGGACGCGCATCCAGCCCGACGCCATGCACACCACGGGTTCGGCCAGGCGGCGGGCCCAGCGGTCGGCGATGGCCGCGGGCGGGGCGAGGACGATGCGGCCGACCAGGTCCTTCTTGGCGGCGACGGTGGCCGGGCGGAGGTCGCCGAGGGGCACGCCGAACTGTTCGTAGATGTCGCACATTGGGGCCAGCGCGCCGTGCATGAAGATCGCCTCGTCCCAGCCGGCTTCGCGAAGCAAGGCGATCAGGCGCTGGGTCTTGCCGAGCGAGTAACAGCCGATGACGTGGGTGCGTTCGGGAAACAGGCGTACGCTGGCCAGCAGTTTGGCGATCTCGCCGGCGGCTTGCGGGTGGCGGAAGACCGGCAGCGCGAAGGTCGCCTCGGTGACGAAGACGTCGCAGGGAACGGGGATGAAGGCGTCGCAGGTGGGGTCGGGCTGGCGCTTGTAGTCGCCGGACACCACCGCCCGGCTGCCTTGGTACTCCATCACCACCTGGGCGCTGCCGAGCACGTGGCCGGCGGGTTCGAGCCAGAGTTCGACCGCGCCGATGCGCAGGCGCTCGCCCCAGGCCAGCGCCTGTTGGGTGCGGCCGGCGCCGTCGCCGAGGCGGGCGCGCATCAGGGCCAGGGTGGGCGGGCTGGCGAGCACGGCGGTGTGGCCGGGGCGGGCGTGGTCCGAATGGGCGTGGGTGATGACCGCGCGCTCGACGGCGCGCAGCGGGTCGATGAAGAAGCCGCCGGGGGCGCAGAACAGGCCGGCGGGCTGGGGGGTCAGCCAGGTCTCGGGGTGGGCCATGGCCGACATATTGGCGCGATGCCGGCCCAACACCAGCGGCAATGGACTGCGGGGCATGGCGGCAGGCGGTCCGTGCATCGGCACCGTCATGGGGATTATGCAGGCGGCAACACACTGGACCTGCGCGATGCACGACCTGATCTGGCTTGGCATCCGCACCTTTCGCGGCACGGCGTTGGCCGTCCCTGAGGCATCGGCGACCGGGAGCAGCCGGGCGCTGCGCGAGGGGATCGTGGTCGAGGCGACCAATCCGAAGACGGCGGCGTTCTTCCTCGCCGTCCTGCGCAGTTCGTTGACCCCGATGCGGCGCCCGTGGCGATGCAGTTCGTGGCGATGCAGTTCGTGGTGCTCGATGCGATCTCGGTCGGGCTGAACACGGCGGTGGATGCGGTGGTGGTGCTGGCGGCGCCACGCGTGATACGGCGGGTGCAGCAGGGGTCCGGCGCGATTCTGGTGGCGCTCGGGTTGTCGTTGCTGCTGGCGCGACGCCCGGCCTGAGGCGCTTCTTCCCGTCGGCGCGGGAACCCCGTATCTAAGACCGATGTCGGGAACATTACCGGAACCTTTTGCCGGCTGGTTTGCTGCGCGCGGATGGGCGCCGCGCGCGCATCAGTTGGCCGTGCTGGCGGCGGTGCAGGGCGGCGAGAGCGTGCTGCTGACCGCGCCG
>JANXSA010000065.1 GCA_025352915.1 Rhodospirillales bacterium
CCCGCGTTGACCCATTCTTCATGGGTCAACGCGGGCAGGTATGACACGCCACGACGTTTGAGATCCCAGCGGCTGAGCCGCCAAGCTTGGGATTTGAGCATCCAGGGTGCCGGAAGTGAATCTGTTCTTCGGCGCCCAGACCAACACCACCCCGAAATGGCTCACCGGCGTGGCCGAGCCAACCCGCTTCGGCTCGCCCACCATCTGGATCGAGAACTGGCGCCCCCGCTGAAGCGCCGCCTACCCCATCACATTCACGCTGCCCGGCGTGATCTCGAAAATCACCCGCACCTCGCCCGCCTGGCGAAACGGATAGCTGTCCTTGCCCAGATACTTCTTCGCCAGGCTGTCGATATGGGCGTCCCCGCCCTCCTCGGTGGAGCGCGTCACGGTGCCGCGGATCTGGATATAGCGATAGGAATTGTCGGGATCCAGGATCGACAGCGCCACCTTCGCCCCCTCCTGCATGTTGCGCGACTTCACCCGCCCCTTGGCCGAATTGACGCGAACTTTGCCGTCCGTGACATCAAACCACACCGGCGTCACCTGCGGCGCCCCGCCAGCGCTGACGGTGGCAAGATGGGCAAAAGCCTTGGGGCTGGCCATCAGATCGTTGAAGGCGGCGGGGATTTCAGTCATGAGAAACTCCTGTTCACAAAGTATCAAGTCGCCCCCGGCGCGCCGAGGTCAAGCCCACCCGACCGCCGCGCAACGGCGCGCCGCACCCGCACGGATGGTCCACACGCACGGCGGCTGGTATACTCAAGCGAACTGCAACAAATGGCGGGCCATGACGACGCTGCATTTCGAGGACCTCGCGGTCGGTCTCACCTGGCATTCCGCCGCCGTCACCCTGACCGAGGCCGACATCATCGCCTTCGCCCAGGCTTTCGATCCGCAGCCCTTCCACACCGACCCCGTCGCCGCCGCCGCCCACCGCCTGTTCCGCGGCCTGGCCGCCAGCGGCTGGCACACCACGGCGCTGACCATGCGCCTGTTCGCCACCGCCGAAACCCGCATCGCCGGCGGCATTATCGGCAACGGCATCGACGAACTGCGCTGGCCCCGCCCGGTCCGCCCCGGCGATACGCTGTCCCTGACCTCCGAGGTCGTCGAAATCCGCCCGCCGGAACCCGGCCGGTCCGCCGGCTGGGCCCGCATCCGCAACACCACCACCAACCAGAACGGCGAGATCGTACAAACCATGATTGCCACCCTGTCCATCCCCCGCCGGCCCCCATCCCAGCCCGGGGCCTGAGCATGTCAACGCTCGTCCACACCCGGCCCGCCTACACCCACGACGCGCCCGAACCCGGCACCCTGACCGAATTGGCCCCCGGCATCCTGTGGCTGCGCCTCGCTTTGCCCTTCGCGCTCAACCACGTGAACATCCACATCATCGACGACGGCACCGGCTGGACCATCATCGACAGCGGCGTCGCCGATGACCGCACCCGCGCCGTCTGGGAGGAAATGCTCGCCGGCCCGCTCGCCGGCCGTCCGGTCAACCGCCTCGTCGTCACCCATTTCCACCCCGACCATGTCGGCCTCGCTGGCTGGCTATCGGAGAAATGCAACGTCGGCGTCACCATGAGCCAAACCGAATACCTGCAATCCCGCCTCTCGCGCGGCCGCGCCGGCGGCGTCGACTCAAATGCCCACCACAGCTTCTACGCCCGCCACGGCCTCACGGACGACGAGATCCACGCCGTCACCGTGCGCGGCGATTCATACCAGCGCCTCACCGTCGACCTCCCGGTCAACTACACCCGCATCCGCGCCGGCGACGTGCTCAACCTCGGCGACCGCCGCTTCGAAGTGCTGACCGGCGCCGGCCACGCGCTCGAACAGGTCATGCTCCTGTGCCGCGACGAGGCCCTCTTCCTGCCCACCGACCAGGTGATCGCCCACATCTCCCCCAATGTCGGCATCCACGCCATCGAACCCGAAGCCGACGCCCTGGCCGACTTTCTCGCCTCCCTGCGCGACATCCGCGCCACCGTCCCCGCCGACGTGCTGACCGCCCCCACCCATGGCCGCCCCTTCCGCGGCCTGCACGCCCGCATCGACGCCCTGATCGCCCATCACCGCGAGCGCTGCGACGTACTCGCCAATGCCATCAAGAACGGCGCCACCACCACCGCCGGCATCATGCCCAGCCTGTTCAACCGCAAGCTCGACCCGCACCAGATGGGCTTCGCCTTCGGCGAGGCGCTCGCCCACGTCAACCACATGCTCGCCCTCGGCGAGCTGCGCGGCGAAACCGACGAACACGGCGTACTCCGCCTCTCACTCATATGAGCACCGAACAAACCGGCCGCCTGACCCGCAACGGCATCGACCTCGCCTGGTCACTCTTGCCCGGCCGCGGCCCCACCATCGTCTTCCTCCCCGGCTTCAAAAGCGACATGGAAGGCAGCAAGGCCACCCACCTGCGCGACTGGGCCGCCACCCAGGGCCGCGCCATGCTCCGCCTCGACTATTCCGGCCACGGCGCCAGCTGCGGCGCGTTCGAAGATGGCACCATCGGCAGCTGGACCGCCGACGCCGCCGCCATCATCGCCGCCCAAACCCAAGGCCCGCTCCTCCTCGTCGGCTCCTCCATGGGCGGCTGGATCGCCCTCCTGCTCGCCCGCGCCATGCCCACCCGCGTCGCCGCCCTGGTCGGCATCGCCGCCGCCCCCGACTTCACCGAAACCCTGCTCTGGAACGGCCTGACCGAACCCGAACGCGCCACCCTGCTGTCGGACGGCACCATCGAACGCCCCAGCATCTATGGCGAAACCCCCTACCGCTTCACCCGCGCCCTGATCGAAGACGGCCGCCACCAGGCCCTGCTCAACAGCCCCATCCCCATCACCTGCCCGGTCCGCCTCCTGCAAGGCCAGCGCGACGACGACGTCCCCTGGCCAACCGCCCTGCGCATCGCCGAACAACTGGCCAGCGACAACGTCCAAGTCACCCTGATCAAAGACGGCGACCACCGCCTCTCCCGCCCCCAGGACCTTGCCCTGCTGACCCGAACCGTCGCCGTCCTCCTCGACTAGCCCCGCTCCTCGGCCAAAATCGCCCGCAACCCCTCGCGAAAACTCGGATACCGCCACCGATACCCCAGCACCGCCTGCGTCCCCCCGCTCGCCACCTTACGGTTCTCCGCCCAAAAACTGCGCGCCATCTCACTCATCCCAGCCACCGCCTCGGCAAAATCCACCCCCGCCGGCACCGCCACCCCCAGCAACCGCGCCGCCTCCGCGATCACCGCCGCACTCTCGCTCGGCACGTCATCCGCCAGGTGCAAAACCCGCACCCCCGCCGGCCGCGCCTGCATCACCGCTGCCAGTACCGCGCCTGCAATATCGTCGCGATGGATGCGGCCAAACGCATGCCCGGGCTTCAACACAACCCGCGCCC
>JANXSA010000074.1 GCA_025352915.1 Rhodospirillales bacterium
GGTGATGATCTTCATCCCCTGTTTCTCGAACGCCTTGCGGGCGAACGCGGAAATCTCCTCGTCCTCGACCGGCAGCACCCGGTCCATCACCTCGACCACCGTCACCTCGGCGCCCATGGTGCGATAAAAGCTGGCGAACTCGATGCCGATCGCGCCGGAGCCGATCACCAGCAGCGATTTCGGCATGGCCGTCGGCACCATCGCCTCGCGATAGCTCCAGATCAATTTTCCATCCACCTCGATCCCCGGCAGCGCCCGCGCCCGCGCCCCGGTGGCCAGGATGATATGCGGCGCCTTCAGCGTGGCCACCGCCTTGCCGTCCGCTTCGACGACGACGGTGTGCTTGCCGGCCAGCCGGCCGTTGCCCATGACAACGGCGACTTTGTTCTTGCGCAGCAGGTGGGTCACGCCGCTGGACAACTGCTTGGCCACCCCGCGCGAGCGCTTCACCACCGCGTCGAGGTCAAAGCGAATATTATCCGCAGCCAACCCATATGCCGCCAAATTATGCAGCGTGTGGTAGATCTCCGAGGTGCGCAGCAGCGCCTTGGTCGGGATACAGCCCCAGTTGAGGCAGATGCCGCCGATCGACTCGCGCTCCACCACCACCGCCTTCATCCCAAGCTGCGCCGCGCGGATCGCCGCGACGTAGCCGCCAGGCCCGCCGCCCAGCACAATCAGGTCGAAACTCTGGTCGGCCATAGGTTGGTCCTTTCCGAAAATCCAGGCGGACGGCAGGAAGAAGAAGCAGTCGCACAAAGAGGCAAAGAGGAATCAGGAAGCGACGCGGGTTGCAGCGGTCAGTCCTGGAGGCGCCTTGCTCCTCTCTGCCTCTTTGTGGAAATTGGCTTTCTTCCTTACCTGCCTGCCACGCGCGCAAGCGTGTCACCCTGCAGGCGCTGCACCGTCCAGTCTTCCATCCCCACCGCCCCCAGCGCGCGATAGAACGCAACCGACGGCGCATTCCAGTCCAGCACCGACCATTCCATGCGCGCGCAGCCTTGGTCCAACGCACGCGAAGCCAACTCGCGAAAGATCGCCTTTCCAATGCCGCGCCCGCGATGCTCTTCCATCAGGAAGATATCCTCCAAGTACAGCCCAGGCTGCGCCATGAAGGTGGAAAAATTGAAGTAGTACAGCGCCAGCCCGATCGGCACCCCGCCATCCTCGACGATCATCGCAAACACAAGCGGCGGCGCGCCGAACAACGCGCGGGCAAACATCTCCGGCGTGCCGGTGGCCTGGTGCTCCATCTTCTCGTAGATCGCCAGTTCGCGCACGAAATGGACCACCAGCCCCTCGTCGCCGGGGACCACGTCGCGCAGCGTGACGCCTGCTGGCAGCATGCTCAAAGCAACAGGCCCAACGGGTCCTCGCACAGCTTCTTGAATTCCTTCAGCCACGCCGCGCCCAGTGCTCCATCCACCACCCGGTGGTCACACGACAGCGTGCAGGTCATCACCCGCGCCACCGCCAACTCGCCGTTCTTCACGATGGCCCGTGGTGCTGCCGCCCCCACCGCCAGGATCGCCGCCTGGGGCGGGTTGATAATGGCGGAAAAACTCGACACCCCGAACATCCCCATGTTCGAGATCGAGAACCCGCCGCCCTGGAACTCCTCGGGCTTCAGCTTGCCAGCCTTGGCCCGCGCCGCGAGGTCGCGCATCTCCGCCCCGATGGTCATCAGCCCCTTCTGGTCGGCATGCCGGATGATCGGCGTGATCAGCCCGTCCGGGATGGCGACGGCCACCGAGATATCGACATCGTCGAACAGCACGGTGGCGTCGTCGGTCCAGGCCGCATTCACCCGCGGCATCCGCCGCAGCGTGATCGCCGAGGCCTTGATGATCAGGTCGTTCAGGGTGACGACATAGCGCCCCTCGCCCTCTTTCGGGCTGCGCGCATTCAGCTCCTCGCCCAGCTTCCACAGCGCATCGACCTCGATATCCATCGAGACGTAGAAATGCGGAATGGTCGACTTCGCCTCGGTCAGCCGGCGCGCGATCACCCGGCGCATCGAGCTGTGCGGCACCAGCTTGTGCGGTGCTGCAATCACCGGCGCCGGCCCACGCGGCACCGGAGCAGGCGCGGCAACCACCGGCGCGACAACCGCCGGCACCCCTCCCTTGGCCGCCGCCTCGACATCCGCCCGCACGATCCGTCCGCCCGGCCCGGAACCGGCCAGCCCGGCCAGACTGACCCCCGCCTGCTGCGCCATGCGCCGGGCTAACGGCGAGGCCACCACGCGATCGCCCCCGGCAGCGGCCGGCACAACAGCCACCGCAACCGGCGCCGACACCACAACAGGCACCGCCGCGGCGACCGGCACTGCCGCCGGCGCCGCGTCACCCGCCGGCACCGCCTCGCCTGGCTCGACCAGGATGGCGATCGGCTGGTTGACCTTCACCCCCTCGGTCCCGTCCGCCACCAGTAGCTTGCCAAGCACGCCCTCGTCGACCGCCTCGACTTCCATCGTCGCCTTGTCGGTTTCGATCTCGGCGATCACATCGCCGGCCTTCACCGTATCGCCCTCTTTCTTCAGCCAGCGCGCCAGCGTGCCCTCGGTCATCGTCGGGCTCAGGGCAGGCATCAGGATATTGGTGGCCATGTCGCGTCCCCGTTCGTGGGCGGAATTCGAAATCAGACGATGCGGCGCACGGCCGCGACAACCCAGTCGGCCTGCGGCAACGCCAGTTTTTCCAGGTTCGCCGCATAGGGCAACGGCACATCCGCGCCATGCACCCGCACCGGCGGCGCGTCCAGCCAATCGAAGCACTGCTCGATCACCTGCATGTTCACCTCCGCCCCGATGCCGGCATAGGGCCAGCCCTCTTCCACGGTGACGATGCGATTGGTCTTCTTCACGCTCGCCACCACGGTATCGATGTCCAGGGGCCGCAGGGTGCGCAGGTTGATCACCTCGGCCTCGATGCCCTGTTCGGCCAGCGCCTCGGCTGCCTTCATCGCCACGCCCACCATGATCGAGAACGCCACCAGGGTGACATGCGTGCCGACGCGCTCGACCTTGGCCTTGCCGATCGGCAGCACGAAATCCGGATCGGTCGGGCATTCAAAGGTCTGGCCGTAGAGGATCTCGTTTTCGAGGAAGATCACCGGGTTCGGATCGCGGATTGCCGCGCGCAACAGCCCCTTGGCATCGGCCGAAGACCACGGCGCCACCACCTTCAGCCCCGGCACATGGCCGTACCAGCTGGCATAGCACTGGCTATGCTGGGCGGCCACGCGCGACGCCGCCCCGTTCGGCCCGCGAAACACGATCGGGCAGCCCATCTGTCCGCCCGACATGTACAGCGTCTTGGCCGCCGAGTTGATGATGTGGTCCATCGCCTGCATGGCGAAGTTGAAGGTCATGAACTCGACGATGGGCTTCAGCCCGTTCATCGCCGCCCCCACCGCCATGCCGGCAAAGCCATGCTCGGTGATCGGCGTGTCGATCACCCGCTTCGGCCCGAACTCGTCCAGCAACCCCTGGCTGATCTTGTAGGCGCCCTGGTACTGCGCGACTTCCTCGCCCATCAGGAACACGTCGCCGTCCGCGCGCATCTCGATTGCCATGGCATCGCGCAGCGCCTCGCGCACGGTGAGCGGCGCGCTCGGCCCCCAGTCGCGGTCCTCGGGCAGCGCCTTGGCCGCCGGCGCCACCGCAACCACCGCCGCGGCAACCGGCGCCACCGCAACCGGCAGTGGGGCTACCGAAACCGAGCCGTCCTCCCCCGCCAACTCGGCAATCGGCGTGTTCACCGCCACTCCCTCGGTCCCCTCCGCCACCAGGATGCGCGCCAGCGTGCCCTCGTCCACCGCCTCCACTTCCATCGTGGCCTTGTCGGTCTCGATCTCGGCCAGCACATCGCCGGCCTTGATGGTGTCGCCAACATTCTTCAACCAGCGCGAGAGCTTGCCCTCGGTCATGGTCGGCGACAGGGCGGGCATCAGGATCACGGTCACCGCTCAGCGCTCCACCAGGATGTCGGTCCAAAGCTGGCTGGGGTCCGGCTCCGGGCTGCTCTGGGCGAAATCGGCGCTGTCCTGCACGATCCGCTTGACCTCGTCGTCGATCGCCTTGAACGCCGCCTCGTCCACCCCGAGCCCCTCCAGCCGATGCCGCGCGCCCTCGATGCAATCGCGCTCGGTGCGCATCTTCTGCACCTCCTCGCGCGAGCGGTAGCGGGCGGGATCAGACATCGAATGGCCGCGATAACGATAGGTCTTCACCTCCAGCAGGTAAGGCCCCTTGCCCGCCCGGCAATGCGCCACCGCAATCTCGGCGGCGGCATGCATCGCCTCCACATCCATGCCGTCCACCTGCACGCCGGGAATGCCCCAGGGCGCGCCGTTCTGCGACAGGTCGTGGCTGGCGGTGGCGCGCTCGACCGAAGTGCCCATGCCGTATTTGTTGTTCTCGATCACATAAATGCACGGCAGCTTCATCAGGGCTGCGAGGTTGAAGCTCTCGAACACCTGGCCCTGGCTGGACGCGCCGTCGCCAAAATAGGTCACGCTGACCCGGTCATTGCCGCGATAGGCGTTGCTGAACGCCAGTCCGGTTCCCAGGCTGACCTGCGCGCCGACGATGCCGTGGCCGCCGAAGAAGTTCCGCTCCTTGCTGAACATGTGCATCGAGCCGCCCTTGCCGCGCGAATACCCACCCTCGCGCCCGGTCAGCTCGGCCATCACGCCGCGCGCCTCCATCCCGGTGGCCAGCATGTGGCCGTGGTCGCGGTACGAGGTAATCACCTCGTCACCCTCGCCCAGCGCCATCTGGATGCCGACGACCACCGCCTCCTGGCCAATATACAAATGGCAGAACCCGCCGATCAGCCCCATACCGTAAAGCTGGCCGGCCTTCTCCTCGAAGCGGCGGATCAGCAGCATGTCGCGATAGCCGCGCAGCAACTGTTCCTTTGGCAGTCCCGGCTGGTTCGACACCGCCTTCGCCGCCACACCGCGCGATTTGGCCCGCTTGGCCTTGTCCGCCGGTTTCGCTCGCTCCGCTGCCTGGGCCATCGCACTGCCTCCGTCGGGAACCGGCTTCCGCAGAGAGCCGAGGGTGGAACGGGTCGATCGAACTCTGACGTAGCGTCGCGCGGCGCTTGCGGCAAGCGTCGTGTGGCGAATTACCCTTATTGTGCAATGCAATAGAGGTTGTTAACTAAAAACAAGTTAACCGCTTGAACGATGGCCCCGCAGCAATCGCCGGCGAAACAACCCGCTATGCCAGACCCCGGTCCGGCGCACGAAAATTACCCGCGCGGGCAGAATTTAGCACCACCATTGCCGCGCACCGCTCCCGCGAGCGCCCGCTCAGAACAATTTTTGCCCGTTCGGGTACATCAAAACGACATCGCTGGGCTCGCTGGCATTCAGCATCGCGCGCGCCCGCTCGTC
>JANXSA010000078.1 GCA_025352915.1 Rhodospirillales bacterium
GCCTCGTAATGAGACGCCGGCCGCCGCTTTTTTCATGAGTCGCGCGCGGGTGACACCGAAGACGGAGACCTGACCCGATGCGCTTCACCGAGATTGGCCAGCAACTCCGCGCCTATCGCCTCGAATCCGGCCTGCGCGCCGAGGAAATCGCCGCCCGCCTCGGCGTCTCCCGCGCCGCCCTCTACCGCTACGAAAAAGGCGAGGTGATCAAGCTCGACACCATCAAGCGCCTCGCCGAACTCCTCAAAATCTCCCCCCTCTCCCTCCTCGGCATCGGCGTCGAATACTACAACCGCCCCGTCGGCTACCTCGAACGCATCCGCCAGGTCGAGGAAACCGCCGACCAGATCCTCCAGGTCAACGGCCCCATCTGCTACCTCACCACCACCGACGCCTACGACCAGGCGCTCGCCACCGCCTTCGAGGAAGCCGCCGAGGCCCTCGGCGCCGAACGCAATTCCGCCCGCGCCGGCGCCGAACAGATCCTCGGCATCCTCACGGCGCGCAAACGCATGTACGGCATGCGCCGCCCCGGCATCATCGCCATGGTCCCCGCCGGCCGCGTCCGCCTGGTGCTCGAACACGGCATCGGCGCCGGCATGCCGGTTTCCGAGCGCACCCGCCGCATGTGCCGCGACGTCGCCGCCACCGAAGTCGCCCACATCGCCGCCCTGATGGAAGCCGAGCCGATGGGCCTGCAATTCGGCCTCATCAACGCCTCCGACCTCAACGGCGGCTTCGAAATCCTGCGCGCCCGCGACCGCGCCACCCTGGCGATGAACCCGTTCCACGCCGACTCCAGCCCCTTCAGCGCCCCCGGCGTCGCCATGATCACCTCCGCCGACGAAGCCATCGCCGCCCACCAGCGCGTCGCCGAAACCCAATGGCGCGAAGCCACCAAAGGTGCGGCCGCCGCCATCGAAGTCCGCCGCCTGATCGAGGCCAACCGCCCCCGCTGAGACACCCAAGCCGGGTGGGCAAAGCGGTCACGCCCGCCTATGCTCCGCCCGCCAAAGGGGTGCCGCATGACCGACCGCCTGTTCCTCGAAGACGCCTACCTCCGCCACACCACCGCCCGCGTCCTGCGCGCCGACCCCACCGGCATCGAACTCGACCGCACCATCTTCTACGCCCGCTCCGGCGGCCAGCCCGGCGACACCGGAATCCTGCGCTGGCCCGGCGGCGAAACCCGCATCTCCGACACCATCAAAGGCGAAGGCCAGGCCATCCTGCATGTGCCCGCCGAAGCCGCCCCCATCCCCCCCATCGGCGCCGAAATCACCGCCGAGATCGACTGGCCCCCGCGCCACGCCCTCATGAAAATGCACACCGCCATGCACCTCATGTGCGCCGTCCTCCCCGGCATCGCGGTGACCGGCGGCTCCGTCGGCGCCGACCGCGCCCGCCTGGACTTCAACCTCCCGGAATCCCCCGACAAAGCCGCCATCGAAGCCGCGCTGAACGCCCTGATCGAGCAGGACCACCCGGTCAGCCACGAATGGGTCGAGGAATCCGTCCTCGACACCAACCCCTCCCTGGTCCGCACCCTCTCCGTCCAGCCCCCCCGCGGCACCGGCCGCCTGCGCCTGGTCCGCATCGGCGCCGGCGACACCCCCATCGACCTCCAGCCCTGCGGCGGCACCCACGTCTCCCGCACCGGCGAAATCGGCCGCGTGCTGATCCAAAAGATCGAGAACAAGGGCAAACAGAACCGCCGGATCATCATCGCACCAGCTTAAGAAAGCAGTTCTTTTTTGAAAAAAAGAACCAAAAAACTTTTATCCACTTGCTTAACGGATAAAGTTTTTTTGCTTCTTTTTGTTCACAAAAAGAAGAATCTTGCTCGCTGAAAGGACACCAAAATGCACCCCCTCGTCACCACCAACTGGCTCGCCGCCCGCCTCGGCACCCCCAACCTCGCCGTCTTCGACACCACCAAATACCTCCCCAATGAACCGAAAGACGGCAAAACCGAGTTCGCCCTCGCCCACATCCCAGGCGCCCGCTTCTTCGACATCGACGACATTGCCGACCCCGACACCGCCCTCCCCCACATGGTCCCCACCGCCGGCCGCTTCGCCGCCAAAATGGCCGAACTCGGCATCTCCAACGACACCACGATGATCTTCTACGACCAGAAGGGCCTGGCGTCGGCCGCCCGCGGCTGGTGGATGATGGGCCTCTTCGGCCACGACAAAGCCGCCATCCTCGATGGCGGCCTCCCGAAATGGCGCGCCGAATCCCGCCAAACCGAAGCCGGCGCCCCCACCCAAGCCGCAAAAACCGAATTCCGCCCCGACCTGCGCGCAACCCGCCTGCGCGGCATCGGCGACATCCTCGCCAACGTCACCACCCAATCCGAACTCGTGCTAGACGCCCGCGCCGCCGGCCGCTTCACCGGCGCCACCCCCGAGCCCCGCGCCGGCATGCGCTCCGGCCACATGCCAGGTGCGGCCAACCTGCCCTACACCGACCTCCTGGCCGCCGACCAAACCCTCCTCCCCCAAGCCGCCCTGCGCGCCTGCTTCACCGCCGCCGGCGTCGACGGAACCCGCCCGCTCATCACCTCCTGCGGCAGCGGCGTCACTGCCTGCATCCTCACCCTCGGCCTCACCCTCGCCGGCCTGCCCCAAAACGCCGTCTATGACGGGTCCTGGACCGAATGGAGCAACCACCCCGACACTCCCATGAAGACGAACTAATGAACAATAAACCCAAAACCTACTTCACCCGCCTCTCCCACGCC
>JANXSA010000083.1 GCA_025352915.1 Rhodospirillales bacterium
GCCCGTCGTAAGCGTGTCCGCCCCCGCCCCGGTCAGCACCGTGAAGTGCTCGATCGTCCCGTCGGTAATCGTGACCGTCCGCCCGCCGCCGCCCGCCTCGGTGAAGTTCGACGTCGAATCCCCGGTCACCGCCCCGGTCGCCAGGCGATAATCCACCACCAGCCGATCAACCCCCAGCCCGCCATCGACGGCATCGACCCCGGCGCTGACCGTAATCCGGTTGTTGCCGGCATTGCCGACAATCCCGCCCCCGTCGCTGGCATCCAGGATCTCGATGGGCGCCGTCCCGGTGGCCGTGAACACCGCCACCCCGACTGCCAGCTGCAGCACAATCCCGGTCGAGCCGGCACCGCCATTGACCGTCATGCCGCTCTGCGTGACCGTCGCGGTCTCGTTGCTGTAGCCGCTCTCAAGCTGAACAGTGTCGTTCGGCAACGCGACCGCCATGGCCTGGGCGATGGTGAGAAACGCCGAGCTGGGGCCAACAAGAAGAAGAGCCATGGGCGTTTCCTTTGGCAGGGATGGCCAAGGATTCGCGCCCCGGCCAATCCCGCAGTTGTCGCGGGCCGCCCCGGCGTGCTGCCGCGGCGTGTCAGAATGTTCGGAACAGCGCGTCGCATGTGCCGGCGTCGCCGGATCGGCGCCGTGTCGGCAAGGGCGTACCTGATGCCCACAAAAGGAAGATTCAGAGCGCCCAACTCACAAATTCGCGTGGCGACCTGGACCGGGCCAGAACAGTCATACCAAATTAGATATGAACGAACGCCAATACGAGAGAGTACTTGTACCCAGGACAGAAAACCCGCGGCCCAGTCAAATGGACCAAAACATGCGCGTTACGTATCGTATTATTGATCAACCTCGACACAATTTCGCCGCAACGCCCCCCATCAAACCACCATAAACCCGCCGCACAGCGACACCCATGCCCGCCACGGCGACCACAATCCAGGCCTCGACCGAGGTGGCAACCTTCATCCAGTGCCCATCCGCCCGAATGCCCCAATGCCTCGCCGTCGCTACCACGATCGCCACCCGCATGCGCGATTGGCCACAGAACTAATGACGGGCACCATACCCCCCATGACCCATCCCTTCTCCCCCCTCACCCCCGCCCAACGTTGGTTCGAAGACTTCCAAATAGGCGAACGCTTCCCGCTGCCCAGCCGCACCATGACCGAGGCCATCTTCCTCGCCTTCCAGGCAGCCTCCGGCAACAACCACCCCATCCACTATGACGTCGAGTACTGCCGCCACCACGGCCACCCCTATCTCCTCGCCCACGGCTACCAGGTCGCCATCCAAACCGAAGCCGAGCTCGGCCCCATCACCATCCTGGTCAACAACGCCGGCATCGCCTGGGCCGCCACCATCGACACCTGGGAGCCCACCGGCTTCGCCCGCCTGCGCGCCGTCAACGTCGACGGCACCATCCACACAATCCGCGCCGTCGCCCCCGGCATGCGCGACCGCAAATACGGCCGCATCATCAACATTTCCAGCGTCGCCTCCTTCGGCACCACCGGCTTCGCCGGCAACCACTTCTACGCCTCCACCAAAACCGAAGTGAACATCCTCACCCGCCGCTTCGCCCTCGAACTCGGCGAACACGGCATAACGGTCAACGCCGTGGCCCCCGGCCTCATCCGCTCCGACATGACCCAGGGCAACAAATCCGACGCCGAATGGACCGAAATGCGCGACACCTTCGCCCGCGTCGCCATGATGGGCCGCGTCGGCGAACCCGAAGAAATCGCCCGCGCCATCACCTTTCTCGCCGCCCCCGACGCCGGCTTCATCACCGCCCAGGTCCTGGCCGTCGACGGCGGGCGAAAGGACTACATCGGGCACGGTTAACGCGGAGTCAGTAGCGCGCATGCTGGCTACCAGCGCCCTCCGCTGCTGGCGCCGAATCCTTACCCCGGCATCATGGTCGCGTGGTGGTGTACCATCAGCCACTTCCCGCCCTGGCGCTGGAACACGTTCGTCGTCATTGCATCGAACGCCACCGCCGCCTCGTCCGCCGCGCGGCGCGCGCGCACATTCTCCAGCCCCACTACAACCGCCGTATCACCCATCACCCGGATGGTCGGCTTCGGCATCACCACTGATAACTGGCTGAATCGCGCGAACGTATCGACCCACGTCTTCCGTACCGCCGCCCATCCCTGTACCGGCTCACGATCACGCGGATGCGCCGCCGTCACCTCGTCATCCTGCAAATACAGCGCCTCCACCGCCGCAAGGTCGCGGCGCGACAGCGCGGCATCAAACGCCGCATTCGCCGCCGCCACGTCATCGGCTGTCGTCGCCTGTGCCGTGGCTGCCATCGGCAACGCCAGCAGTGAAATTCCACCCAGAATCAGATTCCGTCGCATGTCCGCCCCTCCTTGATGTTACCTTCACCTTGTCCAGCGCAGAACGTTCTGACAAGGTGACCTCCGGCCAATAAATGATAGAATCCGGACAATCTCGGCAACCAGGGCGCCCCATGGCAGACTCCATCATGGGCGTGGAATTCGCCCATCCGCGTTTCCCCACCCTCGGCCTGGAAGCCCTGACCTTGTCCGACCTGCGCGGCCGCGCTCCGCCGGAGCACTTCCAGCGCCCCCAGCGCCCCGCCTTCCACACGCTGCTGCTGGTCCAGTCCGGCCACGGTTGGCACTCGCTCGATTTCCAGGCCATCCCCTGTGCCCCTGGAACCCTCCTCCATGTCCGCCCTGGACAGGTCCAGCAGTTCGACATGCAGGGCAACCTCGAAGCCGCCGTCATCCTCTTCCGCCCGGACCTGCCACTGCTCGAAGCCTCGCGCTCGGAGGCCCCCCTCGTCGACTGCGTTATCCCTCAGGGCACCACCATCGCGGTCGGGCCCGCGCTGGAAGCCGTGGCCGACGGCTTCTCCACCGTCTGCCGCAACCACACCCGCACCATCGGCACCCAGGCCTACGCCGCCATCCTGCAACACCTGCTCCAAGCCCTACTCCTGCGCCTCGCCCTCCTCGATGATCCCGACGCGGCCTGGCCGAACGGCCGCAACGCCCATCTACAGCTTTTCCGCCACTTTCGGCGGCTGCTCGAGGTCAGACTCACGCAGGGCTGGGCAATCGCCGACTACGCCCGCACCCTCACCGTTTCAGAGAGAACCCTCACCCGCGTCTGTACTGCCATCAGCGGCAAACCGCCGGCCCGCCTCGTCGAGGCGCGCCTGTTGCTGGAGGCAAAGCGCCTCCTCGCCCACAGCGATCTCAAGGCCGCCGACATCGCCAACCATCTCGGCTTCGACGAGCCGACAAACTTCTCCAAGTTTTTCCGTCGCCTTGCCGGCACGACGCCTTTGGAGTTCCGTGCAAGCCAGCGAAGAATGCCCGGGCAGGCAGCGCCTCCAGGCCAATGATCCCGCCGCCCCAGAAGCCCAGTCTCGGATTACCCAGTATGACCCACCCCTTCTCCCCCCTCACCCACCGCCTCATCCCCGCCCAACGTTGGTTCGAAGACTTCCAAATAGGCGAACGCTTCCCCCTCCCCAGCCGTACCATGACCGGGGCCATCTTCCTCGCCTTCCAAGCCGCCTCCGGCGACAACCACCCCGTCCACTATGACGTCGAGTACTGCCGCCGCCACGGCATGCCCAACCTGCTCGCCCACGGCTACCAAATCGCCATCCAGACCGCCGCCGGCGCCGGCCTTTTCCCCCACATGGTCGAGGAC
>JANXSA010000085.1 GCA_025352915.1 Rhodospirillales bacterium
GTCGGCCGCCGTCATATGGGTGGTGTTCTTGCCCTCGCCTTGGCGGATGCCGGGCCCCCAGCTCTGGGTGTGCGCCATGCTGATGCGGGCGCGGCGTTCGGCGGCGTATTCCTTGCTGATCAGGCGCGCCACTGGCACATCGACGAAATCAGGGTCGCCGGAAGCCTCGGCACGGTCGGCGAAGGCGATCTTCAGCGCTTCGGCCATCAGGTGCACCAGGTCGGGCGAGCCGAAGCCCATGGCGCGGACGTCGTACGCCTCCATGATGTTCAGCATCTGGCTGATATGCACACCGGAGGCGGCGGGTGGCGGCGGCATGATCAACTCCCAGCCGCGATAGCTGTTGCGGATCGGTTCGCGCTCCTTCGGGCGATACGACGAAAAATCCTCGCGGCGCAGCACGCCGCCATTGGCCTGGACATAGGCCGCCACGGCATCGCCGATCGGGCCGCCATGCAGCGCCGCCTCGCCGTCCTTGGCAATGAGGCGCAGCGTCTCGGCGTAATCACCCTGGACCAGCAGGCTGCCGGCCTTCAGCGGGCTGCCGCCGGGCAGCAGCATGGCGGAAATCTCTTTCTGCAGCGCGAGGTCGGGCGCGGCCTGGGTGATGCATTCATGCAAATACGGGGTGGCGCGGAAGCCGCGGCTGGCGTGCTTGATCGCCGGCTGCATCACCTCGTCCAGGCTCATCGTGCCCCAGCGGCGCAGCATCTCGCACCAGCCAGTGACCGACCCGGCGGCGGCGATGGCATTCACGCCGACCACATTGGCGCGGTCGGTGGTCTCGTAGTTCTCCGGCGCACCGTTCGGCACCGGCTTGTACATGTCGGGCCGGCCGGCCATCGGCACCGTGCTCATTGCGTCGATGATGCGGTGCGCGCCGTCGGGGGTGCGGATATGCGCGGTGCCGCCGCCGACGATGCCGATCATCATCGGCTCGACCACGGTCAGGCAGAACAGCGTGGCAACAGCGGCGTCGATCGCGTTGCCGCCGGCGGCCAGCATCTCGGCGCCGGCCGCAGACGCCAGCGGATGGTTGCTGACCACCATGCCGCGGCTGCCCACCGCCGGTTGCTTCTCGCAATGGAAGACGGTGGTTGCGCGCTCGCGCCAGCTTTGGGCCATTGGCTATGCTCCTCGATCCCGGTCGATCAAGCCTGCCATGGCAGCGCCCCTCGCACCACCCGCGCCGCGGACAAAGGGGAGTTGCAGCCAGGCGCCTGGTGCCGCACACACGCGCCATGAACGGCTTTGCCACCGCCTATGGCCGCGAGATCGAGCCTTGGATCACCGCTGATCCTGCCCGCCGTGTCTCGGCCAGCGGACGCGCCGCCGTGGCGACGGCAAACCCGCTGGCGTCGCGCGCCGCACTGCTGATGCTGCGCGCCGGCGGGTCGGCGGTGGATGCGGCAGTGGCGGCCCAGGCGGCGTTGACGGTTGTCGAGCCGAACGCCTCGGGGCTCGGCGGCGGGGCGGTGATCCTGGTGCATGACGGTGAGCGCGTGCTGTGCCTTGACGGGATGGCGCGCGCGCCCGGCCAGGTGACGGCGCGGCTGACCACCGATTTCGACGGGCGGACAGTGCCCAGCGAGCGGGCGATGTATGGCGGCCGTACGGTGGGGGTGCCCGGCGCGCTGATGGCGCTGGAGCATGCGCATCGCCGGTTCGGGCGGCTCCCGTGGGCCGATCTGTTCGCGCCGGCGATCGAATTGGCCGCCGAGGGCGCGCCGCTGTCGCCGTATCTGATGCGGGCGCTGGCGGAGAACCCGGCGGTGCGCGACACGACGTTCGGCCGGGCACAGTATTGCCAGGACGGCATGGCCCTGCCGCCGGGCACGGTGCGCCGCAACCCGGCGCTGGCAGCGACCCTGATGGCGATTGCCGAACAGGGCGCGGCGGTGCTGCACGAAGGCGAACTGGCCCAGGCGATCGTGCGCGCCGCGGCGGATGACCCGTTTCCCGGCACGCTGACGCTGGCCGACCTGGCGAGCTATGTGCCGGTGGAGCGCGCGCCGCTGCGTTTTACGCTCGGGGGCATGACGGTGCTGGCCGGGCCGCTGCCGGCCTATGGCGCACTGGCGGCGGCGCAGATCGTCGGGTTTGCGCGGCGGCATGGGCTGACCAGCCTGGACGACGCGCCCTCGGAAGACGCGATCCACCTGCTGGCAGAGGCCGGGCGGCTGGCGATCATGGATCGCTGGCCCTATGCCGACCCGGATTTCGCCCCGGCCGATGTCGCGCAACTGCTTGATCCCAACTACCTCGACGCCCGCGCGGCACTGATCGACCCGCAGCGTCGCAGCAACCGGTTTCCGCCCGGGCGCGGCCGCGAACTCGGGGCCAGCCAGACCAGCCATCTCTGCGTCGCCGACGCGCGCGGCCAGGTCGTCTCGATGACCACCACCATCAACCAGAATTTCGGCAGCCGGATTGAAGCCGGCGGGTTCTGGCTCAACAACGTGATGACCAATTTCGCCGCCGACCCCGTCCTGCGCGGGCGCAGCGGGCGGGAGTGGCACGATCCCAACGCGCTGGCGCCGCACAAGCGGGCGCGCAGCACCATCGCGCCGATGATCGTGCTCGACGAGACCGGCCGGCCGCTGGCGGCATTGGGCTCCGGTGGCGGGTTTCGCATCATCGGCTATGTCGCCAACGCGCTGCTGCGCCTGGCGGGCGGGATGCGCGATCCGCAGGCGCTGCTGGATGGGGCGCAGGCGCTGAACTGGAACGGCGTGACCGAGATCGAGCCGCAGCTGGAGCACCATGCCAGGGGCCTGGCCGCGCGCGGGCATTGGCCGCATGTGCGGCGGATGGATGGCGGCACGCAATGCGTGATCCTGGCCGATGGCCGCGCCCATGCCGCCGGGGATCGGCGGCGCGACGGCTCAGGGATGGCGCTCGAATGACGCGAGTTCGGCGCGCGATGGAAATGCACCAAAGCACCCTGCCCGCCCGACGCTGATCGCCGCTGCGCGCTGTGCCCGCGCGATGGCCGCTGGCAATGCGGCACCTGCGGCCCAGCACGCCGCCAGCACGCCACAGAACACGTCGCCGGCCCCGGTGGTGTCGACAGCGGCGGCCGGCTCGGCGGCGAAAGCCTGCATCGCCCGGCCGGCCAGCACGCAGCCGGCACCGCCGAGCGTGACCACCGCCGCGCCCGCACCGGCCAGGGCCCGTGCCGCACTCTCCGGCGTGTCTTGACCGGTGATCGCCCTGGCCTCGAAGCGGTTGGCCACCACGAGGTCACACAGCGGCAGCAATTCAGAAAAATCCCAGCGCAGCGGCGCGGTGTTCAGCATCACCCGCCCGCCCAGCACCCGCGCCGCCCGCGCCGCCGCCAGCGTGACGTCCAGCCGCAGGTTGCCCTGCATCAACAGCACATCGCCGGCCTCCAGCCGCGCAACGAAATCCAGCGCCGGCCCGATCCCGAGCGAGTCGCAGCAAGCGCCGGTGCTGACGATGCAGTTCTCCCCGTCCGGCGCGACCATCAGGCTGGACAGGTCGGTCGGCGCGCCGGTCAACACCCAGGTGACGTCCAACCGCTCGGCGGCGACGGCCTCGCGGATCAGCGATGTCTCGGGCTCGTCGCCCAGCGGGGCCAGGAAATGCACCCCCGCGCCGGCCCGCGCCGCCACCACCGCCTGGTTCAGCCCCTTGCCGCCGGCGGAGCGCTGAATACCTGTCGCCATCAGCGTCTCACCGGCCATCGGCAACCGCGGCACCATCAGCGTGGTGTCAAGCGAGGCATTGCCCAACACGAAGACCCGGCTCATCGCGCCTTCGCCACCGCCCGCATGAACACCGCCAGCCGCTCGGGATCGACATCGTTCCACCACACCCCGTCGCGCTTGAGATAGCTGGCCACGATCACCGCGTCGGCCACCGACAGGATATCGCCGACATTGTCCGGATTGACCCCGCTGCCGACCGCCACCGGCAGCGAGGTGCCGCCGGCAATCGCGCGCAACTCGTCCAGCGTTGCCGCATCGCCGGTGCGCTGGCCGGTGGCGATGGCGACATCGGCGTCGAAGAACTCGACATCCCGGGCAAGTTCCTGGATCGGCCGATCGCCAGTGATCGCATGGGCACCGTGCTTCACATGGACATCGGCAAAGATCGCCACCTCCCGCGCCCGCAGCCAGGCACGATAGCGCGCCGCCGCACCCGCCTTGCCCTCGATGAACCCCTCATTGGCGACATAGGCATTGGCCCACTGGTTCACCCGCACAAACGCCGCCCCCGCCGCCTTGGCCACCGCCAGCGCCGCGACAGCCCCGTTGGCCAGCACGTTCACCCCCACCGGCAATCCGCTCGTCACCCGCACCGCCTGCGTGATCACCGCCATGCAGGCCGCCGTCTCCGGCCCCAACTCCTCGGGCTTGGCAAACGGGATGTCGCCATGGTTCTCCACGATCAGCCCGTCGATCCCGCCGGCGCGGTAGCGCTCCGCCTCGTCCAGCGCAAAGCGCACCAGGCTATCCATGCTCTCACCGTCATACTCCGGCGAACCCGGCAAGGCATGCAGGTGGATCACCCCGATCACCGCCTTCCGGCGCCCGAAAATCGCCTCGATCGCATTCGGTTTGGCGCGATACACCGCCATGGCAACACCTCGACTCTGTTGCGCCGAGGCTACTGGCGTTACCTTTGCCGCACCATCCAGGGGCCGACTCCATGACACGCACCAAGATCCAATGTGCCGGCACAAGCCGCACGGCCGACTGAAACATGGAAGTCTCGCTCTACCCCCCGGTCAAGGCGTTTCTCCAGGCCCAGGGCTTCACCGTCAAAGGCGAAATCCGCGACTGCGACATCGTGGCCCTGCGGCCGGACGAGCCGGACCGGCTGGTGATAACCGAACTCAAGCTCGGCCTGTCGCTGGAATTGTTGTTGCAAGCGGTGGACCGCATGGCCATCGCCGACGAGGTCTGGGTCGCCGTGCCCGCCACAAGGCGCGGCCGCGACCAGGACCGGCGCGCGCACAAGCTGTGCCGGCTGCTCGGCATCGGTCTGATGGCGGTCACCCTCTCCACCGGGCGCGTGGCCGTGCTCGCCGAACCCGCGCCATACCAGCCGCGCCCCAACCGGCCGAAACGCCGCCGGCTGCTGTCCGAATTCGCCCGGCGCCAGGGCGACCCCACCCCGGGCGGCGGGCGCGGGCGCAAGATCATGACCGCCTATCGCCAGGCAGCACTCGCACTCGCCGAGGCCCTGCGCGACGCCCCTGCCCGCCCGCGCGACCTGCGCACAGTGTCGCCGGATGCCGCCAAGATCCTCTACGACAACGTCTATGGCTGGTTCGCCCATCCGGCCAGGGGTCAATACGCCCTGGCCCCCGAGGGCGAAGCGGCGCTGGCGGCATGGCTGGCCGAAGCGGCGCAACCGGGCTAGCTTCCGACCGCCGGAAGGGAGACAGTGATGGCGTTCAAGGTGCTGACGGGCGAGTTTGCCCACGAGACCAACACCTTCAGCAAGGTGCCGACCACCATTGACAGCTTTCGCCGCGGCACCTGGATCACTGATAACGGCATCGCCGCCGCCCGCCGCGGCACTCACACCGCGCTGGGCGGCAGCTTCGACATCGCGGACAAATTCGGCTGGCGGCTGTCCCACCCGATCTGCGCCAGCGCCAATCCTTCGGGCTATGTCGATGACGGGCTGTTCAACCAGGTCTGCGACATGTTCCTGGCCGCTGCCGACGGCGTGGACGGCGTGCTGCTGCACCTGCATGGCGCGATGGTGGCGCAGAGCCACCAGGATGCCGAGGGCGAGTTGCTGCGCCGGCTGCGCGCCAGGCTCGGCCCCGCCATCCCGATCGTGGTCACGCTGGACCTGCACGGCAACATCACCCAGGCGATGGCCGACAACGCCAACGCCCTGATCGCCGTGCGCACCTATCCGCACATCGACCACTACGAAATGGCGATCAAGGGCGGCGAGTTGCTGCAACGCGCCATGCTGGGTGAGATCACGCCGGTCACCGTCATCGCCAAGCGCCCGATGCTGCGCGGCCTCGACGGCGGGCGCACCCAAACCGGCCCGATGCGCGAACTGATCGACCGCGGCGAGGCCATCGAGCGCGAAGGCGGCGCGCTGGTCGTCTCGGTCTGCTCCGGCTTCACCGCCGCCGACATTTTCGATATTGGCCCCTCGGTCACCGTGACCACCGATGCGAACGCCGCCGCCGGGCAGAAAATCGCCGAGGTCTTCATGGACTACGCCTGGGAACAGCGCGCCTATGTCGGCATCACCGACTGGTCGATCGCCGACGCTGTCGCCCATGCCAAGGCCGGCCAAGGGCAGCGCAAGATCCCGCTGGTCATGTCCGACGTCACCGATAACCCCGGCAGCGGCCATTACGGCGACACCACCGACGTGCTGCGCGCGATGATCG
>JANXSA010000099.1 GCA_025352915.1 Rhodospirillales bacterium
ATACCGCGGAGGTGGCGACCACCGGCGTGTCCGGCCTGGCGCACCTGTTTCACCGCAATATCGAGCCGCGATTGTTCCTCACGCTGGCGGTTGCCGGCATGGCGGGCGGGGTGGCTGGGGCGTGGGTGCTGTCGAATATCGATGGCCGGGCGATCCGTCCGTTCATTGCCGGCTACCTGCTGCTGGTCGGGCTGCTGATCCTGTTGAAGGCCAGCCGGAAGGCGCCAGCCCAGGATGCGCCGCCGCGCGGTATTGTGGCACCGCTCGGCCTGGTGGGCGGATTTCTCGACGCGATCGGCGGCGGCGGCTGGGGCCCGATCGTCACCACCACGCTGATCGGCTCCGGCCACGCGCCGCGCCGCGCCGCGCGATCGGCTCGGTCAATGCGGCGGAGTTCTTTGTCACCGTCGCCATCAGCACGACATTCCTGCTCGAACTGGGGCTCCAGCACCTGACGACGATCGCCTGCCTGGTGGCCGGCGGCGTGCTGGCGGCACCGTTCGGCGCGATCCTGGTGCGTCACTTGCGGCCGCGCGTATTGATGGCGGCGGTCGGGATGCTGGTCTGTGCGCTATCGGCGATCCAGCTGGTGCAGGCGCTGGGCTAGCCGAGCCGGTCGAAGACCACGTTGCCGCCGAGGATGGTCATGTCGGCCTTGGTGGCCAGAAGCTCCTCCGGGGTGGCGGTGAAGATATCGCGCGACAGGATGGCGATGTCCGCCAGTTGGCCGGGCACCAGGCGGCCGCGCGTGGCTTCGGCGAACTGGGTGTAGGCGCCGGCCCAGGTATAGGCGTGCATCGCCTCGGCCATGCTGATTGCCTGGTCCGGGCCGAGGATGGTGCCGTGGCGGGTGGCGCGGGTGATCATGGCGTGGATGTTCGGCATGGCGCTGGTGTCGGAAACCGGGGCGTCGGAGCCGGCGGCGGGGTGCATGCCGGCCTCGATCCAGGACCGCATCGGGTTGGCGGCCTCGGCGCGGGCGCGGCCGAGATTCTGGACGTACATGTCGCCGAACTCGTGCATGAAGATCATCTGCGGCACCGCCTCGATGCCGCGCGCCGCCATCCGGCCGATCTGGTCCGGGCGGACGAACTCGCAATGCTCGATGCGGTGGCGCCGGCCGGCCAGGGGATGGGCGGCGCTGTCCATTGCTTCGAAGCCGGACAGGGTGGTTTCGATGCCGGCGTCGCCGATGGCGTGGATGGCGAGTTGCCAGCCCTGGCGATGATACTTTGCCAACAGGCCGTGGAACTGCTCCTGCGGGAAGATGAACATGCCATTGCCGGGCGCCTCGTTACGTGGCTGATCCCCTTGGGGTTCGTAGGGCTGGCTCATCGCGGCGGTGCGGCCGCCGGCGGAACCATCGGCGAAAACCTTCATCGCACCCCAGCGCAGCATGTCGTCGCCGTCCATCGGGCGGATGCCGCCCGCCCAGACTTCGTCGGCGATGCCGTCCGGGTTGCCGGCGAGACAGGCCCAGACGCGGACCGGCAAGCGGTCGGAGGCCTGGGCGGTATGGTAGGCGTCGACCTCGCTTATGCCGGCGACCATGCCGACATTGGCGTCCATCACAGCGGTGAAGCCCTGCGAGAGCATGTGGCACCCTGCCCGCTCGATGGCGTCGACCAGCTGGGCGTCGGTCGGCTTGGCGATGTGGGCGCGCACCAGGCGGATGGCGCTTTCATGCAGCACGCCGTTGGCGCGGCCCTCGCGGCGTTCGATGGCGCCGCCGGGCGGGTTCGGGGTGTCGTCGGTGATGCCGGCGATGGCCAGCGCGCTGCGGCTGGCGATGGCGGCGTGGCCGCAGGTGCGCACGGCCAGGACCGGGTGGCCGGGGGCGGCGGATTCGAGCTCGTCGGCGGTGGGGTAGCGGTTCTCGCGCAACTCGGTGTCGTCCCAGCCGCGGCCGATGATCCAGCCGCCGGGCGGCGCGGTGCGCGCGGCCTCGCGGATGCGGGCGAGCAGGGCATCGAGGCTGTTGACCTCGGGGGCGCGCAGGTTGACCTGGCCCATGCCGAGGCCCATCGGCAGCAGATGCTGGTGGCTGTCGTTGAAGGCGGGCACGGCGAGGCGGCCGGCCAGATCGATGCGCCGTGTGCCGGGGCCGGCCAAGGCGACGACGGCGTCATGCGATCCCGCGGCAACCACGCGGCCGCCATGGATCGCGACTGCCTCGGCGAAGCCCGCGCGCAGGCCGCGCCAGATGCGGCCGCCGGAGATCAGGGTATCGGCGTAGCTCATGGCGCATTTCCTCTCGACAGCCTGCGGTGTGCTGCCGCCGACGGGCAACGTCAAGCCTGGGACGGGGGCTGCCCAGATGGCACGGCGGGCGCTACCATTGCCCCATGGAACGCCTGATCGAATCCCTCCTCCTCGGCACGCGCTGGCTGTTGCTGCCGCTCTACGTTGCGTTGATCGTTTCGGTGGTGGCGATCTACGTCATGGTCGGGCGCGAGTTGTTCCACCTGTTCAGCCAGATCCTGACCATCCCGGAATCCGCAATGGTGCTGATTTTGCTTGCCATTCTGGACCTCTGCCTGATCGCTAACCTGTTGATGATGGTGGCGATCTCGTCCTATGAGAGCTTCATCTCGCGCATCCAGGTCGCCGACGAGACCACGAAACCGGAGTGGTTCGGCAAGCTGGACAGCGGCAACGTCAAGCTGAAGGTCTCGCTGTCGATCGTCATGATCTCGGCGATCCACCTGCTGCGCGCGTTCATGATGGAGACGACGACCGAGCGGATGGTGATCTTGGCCGGCGTGCACATGGTGTTCGTAGCGTCCGCGGTGCTGCTGGCTTATGTGGACCAGATGCAGCGCAAGGCGCCTTGACCGGCTAATAGCCTCGCTGAGGCTGGTACAGGTTCGGCAACGCCTCGCCGCGTTCATGCGCCAGGATCGCCTGTGCCACGTAGCGGCTGCGCTCCCGCTTGGTGTCGAAGGCGGCGTTGTGCGGGGTCATGATGATGCGCGGGTGCTTCCAGACCGCGTGGCCGGCCGGCGGCGGTTCGGGGTCGAACACGTCCAGGAAGGCGCCGTGTAAATGGCCGGTGTCGAGTGCGGCGATCAGGTCGACCAGCACCAGCTGCGGGCCGCGCCCGGCATTCACCACGCCGGCGCCTTTGGGCATCCGCGCGAAGGTCCGGGCGTTCATGATCCCCTTGGTCGCCGCCGTGTCGGGCAGCATCATCACCAGCATGTCGGTGCGGGCCAGGAATTCGTCCAGCTCCGCCATGCCGGCGAAGCTTTCAACGCCCGCGATGGCCTTGCGCGAAGCCGACCAGCCGGCCACCGGGAAGCCGAAGGACTGCATCATCGTGGCGGTGACGCGGCCGAGATTGCCCAGGCCCATGATCCCCGCCCGGACATCTGGCGCGATCGGCTCGGGGTCGAACTGGTCCCACTTCGTGGCCTGTTGCCCGGCGATGTTGCGCGGCAGGTCCTTCATCAGGGCGAGTGCGCCGAGGATGGCGTATTCGCCCATGCGCCGGGCGAAGCCGTCGGTGAACATGCGCACCAACGGCAGGTGCTTCGGCCAGGTCGGGTCGGCGACGATGTGCTCCACCCCGGCGCCGGGGCTGAAGATGGCGCGCAGATTGGTCATCCGCGCCAGGCGTCCGGGATCGCGGCCCCAGAGCAGGGCGTAGCTGACCTGGGCCGGGTCGAGTGCCGCGTCGTCCCAGTGGCGGACCTCGATATGCGGGGCGAACTCGGCGAAATAGCCCTGGTATTCCGGCAGCGAGCCGGGGCCGCCATGGCGGATGGCAAGGATGGTCACGGTGGTCAGGCCCCTTGTGTATGTGCGTGCAGCCTAAACGGCGGCGGCCAGCATCGCCAACGGCCGGCGCGAGCGCAGGTGAAAACGCAGGGTCAGCAGCAGGGCGGCACAGGACAGCCCGGCGATCAGCCCGAACCACATGCCGGAAATTCCCAGTCCGCCCGGAAAGGTCAGCAGCCAGCCGGCGGGCATGCCGATGCCCCAGTACGAGAAGGCAGCGATGAACATCGGGATGCGCGTGTCCTTCAGCCCGCGCAGCGCGCCCATCGAGGCGACCTGGACCCCATCGGATAGCTGGAACAACGCCGCCACCGTCAGCAGCGCCGCGGCGCCGGCGATCAGCGCGGGGTCGGTGGTGTAGAGTGCCGCGATCTGGCCAGGTGCGAGCAGCATCAACGCCGCCGGCACGCTCTGGGTCACCAGGGCCGTCGCCACGCCAACCAGCCCGGCCCGGCGCATGCCAACGAGGTCGCCGCGGCCGATGGCATTGCCGACCCGCACCGTCACCGCCATCGACAGGCCGAGCGGCACCATGAAGCTCAAGGCTGCGACGTTCAGCGCGATCTGGTGGCTGCCGGCGGCGATCTCGCCAAAACCGGCCACCACCAGGGCGGCGGTGGCGAACACGGCAGCCTCCAGCACCACGCTGACCGACATCGGCGTGCCGACGCGCAACAGGCCCCGGATCGCCCCCCAGTCCGGTGCCGCGCCGCCGCCGCCCCAGCCGAGATCGCGCGTGGCGCGGCTGAAACGGACAAAGCCGAGATAGGCGAGTGCGGCCACCCACATCGCGATCAGGTTGGCCCAGGCGCAGCCCATCTCCGCCATCGGCGGAAACCCCAGCCGCCCATACATCATCGCCCAGCCCAGCGGCGCCAGCACCGCCAGCCCGAGCAGCCCGAAGCCCAGGCTGACCCGTGGCCGCGAAATGCCGTCGGTCAGCCCGCGGCAGGCACAGAACAACGCCACCGCCGGCGCGCTGAAACTCAGCACGCGGATGAAATCCACCGTGTCCGCAACAATGTCCGGCGCAATGCCCAACCGCCCGAGCACCAGTGGCGCGCCCCACCACGCCACTTGCTGCATCAGCACGCCGACCGCCAGCGCCAGCCATACCGCCTGGCGGAACAGCCCCACCACCTCACGCCGCCGCCCGGCGCCGTCGAGCTGCGCCACCCCCGGCGGCAGCGCCATCATCAAGCCGACGATCGCCATCAGCACCACGCCCCAGGCATTGGTGCCGATCCCGACAATGGCCAGCACCCGCGCGCCCAGACGGCCCGCGAGCACGACATCGACGAGATGCTGCGAAAACAGCGCCAGCTGGCCGGCGATCAGCGGCAAGGCGAGAGCCAAAGTCTCGCGCAGGTCCTGCAACAGGACCGCGCGCCGATTGATTTGGAATGTCATAGGTCAGAAAGGGCCAGTGCGGCCCACCTTTACTCGGAAGAGGAGCGAAGTGGCCCTCGGCGAGGGCCGGAAATCAGCGACGGCGCGCGAACAACCGCGCGGCGCAGCGTGCGTCGGTGCGGCGATGCGATACAGCCATGCTGGGGGACCCCTTCAGTATTGGCGCGCAAGATGCCGAAATCGCGGCGCCGGGGCAACCGGAGCATG
>JANXSA010000143.1 GCA_025352915.1 Rhodospirillales bacterium
GCGTGGCGGAGGAAATCCGCCACGTGCTGGCCGCCGTTTTCGGACGTGGTGAAGTTCGCGACCCGGCCCTGGCCGACGTGACGATCACGGTCACCGAGGTGCGGATCGGACCGGACCTGAAGCGGGCGACGGCGTTCGTCACCCGGCTCGGGCGCTCGGACGTTGCCGACAAGCTGCCGGCGCTGCGCCGGGCGACGCCGTTCCTGCGCAGCCAGGTGGCCAAGGAGCTGCGTCTGCGGGTGGCACCCGACCTGTCATTCCAGGCCGACACCAGCATCGACTATGCGATGCATGTCGACGAATTGCTGCGGGCGCCGGATGTGGCGCGTGACCTCGGCAAAGACGTCTCATCAAACGACTGACCCGATAAGGCGTACCCCCAGTGTCCCGACAACGTAAACCGCGCGGCCGTGCGCTCGACGGCTGGCTGATTGTGGACAAGCCCGCGGGCCTGACCAGCACTGATGTCGTCAACCGCGTGCGGCGCTGGTTCGATGCACAGAAGGCCGGCCATGGCGGCACGCTTGATCCGCTGGCCACCGGGCTGCTGCCGATCGCCTTCGGGGCGGCGACCAAGACCGTGCCGTATGTGATGGACGGCACCAAGTTATACCGCTTCACCCTGCGCTGGGGCGAAAGCCGCGACAGCGACGATGCCGATGGCGCGGTCACCGGCACCACCGATGTGCGCCCGACCGATGCACAGATCGAGGCCGCCCTGCCGGCCTTGTGCGGCGACATCATGCAGGTGCCGCCGATCTATTCGGCCATCAAGATCGCCGGCGAGCGCGCCTATGACATGGCACGCGAGGGCCGGGCGCCGGTGCTGGAACCACGCCCCGCCCGGGTCGATCGCTTCGAGCTGATCGAGCATGTCGATGCGGACCACAGCATCTTCGAGGTGCAGTCCGGCAAGGGCGTATACATGCGCAGCCTGGCGCGCGACCTCGCCCTGGCCTGCGGCACGCTGGGGCATATCGCAGCGCTGCGCCGCCTGCGCGTGGGACCCTTTATGGAAACGCAAGCGATTCCGCTGGACAAACTGGTCCGGGCGGAGGATACCCCGCCGACTTCCCCGGACTTCCTGCTTCCGGTTGTGACCGCGCTGGCCGACATCCCGGCGCTGGCCCTGACTGAAGCGGAAGCCTCCGGCCTGTTAAATGGCCAGGCGATCAGCCTGGTTGATCTGATGGGCCGCATTCCACGGGCGGCCGACCCCAACGGGGGGTTGGCCCGCGCCATGGCGGGGAGCCGCGTGCTTGGGCTGTGCCGGCTGGAAGATGGCTGGCTGAAACCCGAACGGCTCTTGTGAGCTGCACGCGTCGTTTTCACCCCGTTTAGGAGTATCACGATGTCGTCGATCACCGCGGAGAGCCGTCACGCTCTCATCAAGGTTCACGCCACCTCGGCCAATGATACCGGCAGTCCGGAAGTCCAGGTCGCGCTGATCTCGGCCCGCATTTCGATGCTGACCGAGCACCTGAAGATCCACGCGAAGGATTTTCACAGCCGTCGCGGCCTGCTGATGCTGGTTGGCCGTCGCCGCCGCCTGCTCGACTACCTCAAGGGCAAGAGCCAGGCGCGCTACGAGGCGCTGATCGCCAAGCTCGGATTGCGCCGCTGATCGAGGGTCGCTGACGGTGGATCGGCAGGGTCAGCCCTGCCCGTCCGAGGCAGCGCTGGTTGGCGAAAACCCGGTGCCGTAAGGTGCCGGGCGGCTAACGAAGACGACGACCCCGGGGCCATGGTGGCGCCGGGGCATAGCTATGTCGGGGAACATTCCCCGAACACCGCCGATGCGGCGGACCGTCAGGACATCGTTCGTGTTCCCGTTTGTGGAGGGCAGAACGGCGTTTCCGGCAACATGGTCGCCGAGGGGATTCCCCCTTTGCACCGCGGACCCCCCAGCATTTCGTCTGTGGTCCGCCCCATGCCGCCCGAGACGCCGTCTTCCGCGCAGGAAGCCGGGTGGAACTGCGGGTTCGCGGCATCGCCATTGACCGAAGAGGGATTGGACGATGTTCAACTACTTCCGCAAGGAAATCGACTGGGGCGGTCGCAAGCTCGTCCTCGAGACCGGCAAGATCGCCCGCCAGGCCGACGGCTCGGTGCTCGCCAGCTACGGAGACACCATCGTGCTGTGCACCGCCGTTGGCGTGCGCAGCGCCAAGCCGGGCCAGGATTTCTTCCCGCTGACCGTGAACTACCAGGAAAAGACCTTCGCCGCCGGCAAGATCCCCGGCGGGTTCTTCAAGCGCGAGGGCCGCCCGACCGAGAAGGAGACCCTGGTCTCCCGCCTGATCGACCGGCCGATCCGCCCGCTGTTTCCGCAAGGCTTCCGCAATGAGGTCCAGGTCGTCGCCACCGTGCTCAGCCACGACCTTGAGAACGACCCCGACATCGTCGCGATGATCGGCTGCTCGGCCGCGCTGACGCTGTCCGGCATCCCGTTCTTCGGCCCGATCGGCGCCGCCCGCGTCGCCCTGATCGACGGCGCCTACGTGCTGAACCCGACCGCGGCGCAGGTGAAGGAGTCCAAGCTCGACCTAGTGCTCGCCGGCACCACCGAGGGCGTGCTGATGGTGGAATCCGAGGCCCAGGAGCTGTCCGAAGCCGACATGCTCGGCGCGCTGAAATTCGGCCATGAGGGCTTCCAGTCGGTCATCCAGGCGATCATCGAGCTGGCCGAACTGGCCGCCAAGGAGCCGTGGGCGCTGCCGGAAGTCAGTGCCGAACAGACAGCACTCGCCGCCCGCGTCGACGCCCTCGCCCGGGCCGGGATCACCGAGGCCTACAAGGAGCCGCTGAAGCAGGTCCGCCAGGACAAGGTGTCCGCCGCCAAGAAGGCCGCCGCAGCAGCACTGACCGCCGAGGGGCTGGAAGCCGACAAGGCCAAAGGACTGTTCAAGGAGCTTGAGGCCGACATCGTCCGCAATGCCATCCTGGACACCGGCCTGCGTATCGACGGGCGCGACACCAAGACCGTGCGCCAGATCGTCGCCGAGGTTGGCGTGCTGCCGCGCGCCCATGGTTCCGCCCTGTTCACCCGCGGCGAAACCCAGGCGCTGTGCGTAGCCACGCTTGGCACCGGGCAGGACGAGCAGATCATCGACGCGCTGGCGGGCGAGTACCGCGAGCACTTCATGCTGCACTACAACTTCCCTCCGTACTCCGTCGGCGAAGCCGGCCGCATGGGCTCGCCCGGCCGCCGCGAGATCGGCCATGGCAAGCTGGCCTGGCGCGCGATCCATCCGGTGCTGCCGACCAAGGCGAACTTTCCGTACACGCTGCGGATCGTGAGCGAGATCACCGAGAGCAACGGCTCGTCTTCGATGGCGACCGTCTGCGGCACCTCGCTGGCGCTGATGGATGCCGGCGTGCCGCTGCTGCGCCCGGTGGCGGGCATCGCCATGGGCCTGATCAAGGAAGACCGCGGCTTTGCCGTGCTGTCCGACATCCTCGGCGACGAGGATCACCTCGGCGACATGGACTTCAAGGTCGCCGGCACCGAAATCGGCATCACCAGCCTGCAGATGGACATCAAGATCACCTCCATCACCATGCAGATCATGGAAGTGGCGCTGGATCAGGCGAAGGGTGGGCGTCTGCACATCCTCGGCGAAATGGCCAAGGCACTGACCGGCAACCGCGTCGAGGTCGCCGCGACCGCGCCGCGCATCAGCATCATCCAGGTGCCGAAGGAGAAGGTGCGCGAAGTCATCGGCACCGGCGGCAAGGTGATCCGCGAGATCGTCGAGCAGACCGGCTGCAAGATCGACATCGAGGATGACGGCACCATCAAGGTCGCCTCCAACGACTCCGCCAAGGCCCAGGCGGCGATCGACTGGATCCGCGGCATCGTGGCCGAGCCGGAGATCGGCGCGATCTATACCGGCAAGGTGGTCAAGACCGCCGAATTCGGCGCCTTCGTGAACTTCCTCGGCTCCAAGGACGGGCTGGTTCACATCAGCGAGTTGCAGCAGGGCCGGGT
>JANXSA010000157.1 GCA_025352915.1 Rhodospirillales bacterium
CCGATCCTCGAATGTACCCGGCCAACACCACGCGCTGCCTGACTCGCCCAGCACGACGACACGCAATCGACGCCTCCTAACCGAGCTTAAATTCCAAACCCGGCTGTATCAAAGTCGTTGACACGTTCCGTTGCCTGATCCGGTTGCGGCAGTTTGGCGAAGTCCTGGCACAGGAGGTGGCTGCCCGGACCGGAGCGTTCACATCGACGGATGAGAAGCAGGCCGACTTGCTGCGCCGCCTAGGTGCGGAGGGTACACTCGACCGTGACGTCCTGGACCTTTTTCATGCCATCAGGCGGGCTGGGAACGAGGCGACACATGAAGATCGGGGCGATCATGCGACCGCTCTGACCTGCCTCAAGCTAGCGCGACAGCTTGCTGTTTGGTTCCACCGCACCTTTGCTGATCGGTCATACCGGGCGGGACCCTTCGTACCTCCGGCCCGCCCGCCTGATGCAGCGGGCGCGCTGCAGGCAGAACTCGACCGTCTATCCGCCGAGAGAGATGCAGCCCTGACCGAGGCTGAGCGGGCCCGCGAGGCAGAGGCATTGGAACGTGCCGCCCGCTTGACTGCCGAGCAACGAGCCGAGGAGAACGCGGTCTGGGAGCAGCTGGCCGCGGAAGCCGAGGCTGACAAGCTGGCCCTGGCACAGGAATTGTCGGCTATCCAGGCGGCCGCCGCTGCCGCTCCCCCTCTTGCCGTCGCAGCCATGGTGACGGGCGCTCACGAGGCCGCCCGGCAGATTAACCTGGACGAGGCCGACACACGCGCCCTGATCGACCGTCAGCTTCGGTTGCGGGGATGGGATGCCGATACCGCAACACTCCGACACGCATCCGGCACCCGACCGGCCAAGGGGCGCAACTTGGCGATCGCTGAGTGGCCGACTGCGAATGGGCCGGCGGACTACGTGCTGTTCGTCGGTTTGACGTGCGTTGGGATCGTGGAGGCAAAGCGTCGCAACCGCGACGTGTCCGCGCTGATCGACCAGGCTGGCCGGTACGCCCAGGGATTCCTGGCTGAACCCGGAATGGACATTCCGGCGGGTGGCCCGTGGCGCGCCGACGCACAAGGGGTGGCCCCTGCCTATCGGTTGCCGTTCCTCTTCTCGGCCAATGGCCGCGGCTATCACAAGCAGTTCGAGACCCAGTCCGGCATCTGGTTCCGCGATGCCCGCCTGCCCACCAACCTTCGGCGACCAATGCCCGACTGGTACACGCCCGAGGGCCTCATCGGCCTGCTCGGCCAGGACCTTGCCCAGGCCCAGGCGGACCTCGCCGCGAAGCCCTTCGATTTCGGCTTCGACCTGCGGCCTTACCAGAAGCGTGCCATACAGGCCGTTGAACAGGCGCTCACCGAGGACGGCCGGCGCTCCATGATGCTCGCCATGGCGACCGGTACCGGCAAGACGAAGCTCGCCATCGCCATGCTCTACCGGCTCCTGGCCACTCGCCGGTTTCGCCGGGTCTGCTTCGTGGTGGATCGCACCGCCCTCGGCGAGCAGGCTGCCGGCGAGTTCAAGACCACTCGCGTCATCGGCGCCAACACCTTCGCCGACACGTTCGGGCTGAAGGAACTGGGCGACACCAAGCCCGACGAGGCCACCAAGGTCCATATCTGCACCATCCAGTCGCTGGTGAAACGCGTCGTCGGCGCCGACGTTCCGGAGGATGTGCCGGCGGTCGACACCTATGACCTGATCGTCGTGGACGAATGCCACCGCGGCTACACGCTCGACCGCGAGATGGGTGACACCGAGGCCTCCTTCCGCAGTGAAGCCGACTACGTCTCCAAATACCGCCGCGTGCTGGAGCACTTCGACGCCGTGAAGATCGGCCTCACCGCCACCCCGGCGTTGCACACCACCGAGATATTCGGGCGGCCCATCTTCACCTATGGCCTGCGCGAGGCAGTCATCGACGGCTACCTGATCGACCAGGAACCGCCAATCCGCATCGAAACCGCGCTTTCTGTGGCAGGCATCCACTTCCGCCAAGGCGAGGACCTGCCGCTGCTCAACCCGCACACGCGCGCCATCGACCTCACCACGGCGCCGGACGATGTCGACTTCGAGGTGGAGAGCTTCAACCGCCGGGTCCTGACCCAGGAGTTCAACCGCGTCGTCGCCGAGGAACTGGCTCAGCACATCGACCCCAGCCTGCCGGGCAAAACCCTGGTCTTCGCCGCCACCGACATCCACGCCGATGTCGTGGTCCAGGCTCTCAAGACCGCCTTTGCCCGCACCTATGGCGGTATCGACGATGCGGCAGTTGCCAAGATCACCGGCAGCATCGATCGGCCCGGCCAGATGATCCGACGGTTCCGCAATGACGACATGCCTAAGGTCGCCGTGACGGTCGATCTGCTTACCACCGGCATCGATGTGCCCAGCATCGTGAACCTGGTCTTCCTGCGGCGTGTCAACAGCCGCATCCTCTATGATCAGATGATCGGCCGCGCCACTCGCCGCTGCGATGCTATCGGCAAAGAGACCTTCCGCGTCTTCGACGCCGTGCGGCAGTACGACGCCATCCAGGACTTCACAGAGATGAAGCCCGTCGTCGTCAACCCGAACCTCTCCTTTGCTCGGCTGCTGGAAGAACTCACCGCCGCCACCGACCCGGCGGTTCGTGCCTTGGTGCGTGACCAGCTCCTGGTTCGGTTGAGCCGTCGCCTCAACCGCCTGCCCCCCGAAGCCGCCGAGGCGTGGCGGAGCGAAGCCGGCGAAGACCCGGCCGCGTCGCTGGACCGCGCCCGCAATGCCTCGCCGGATGAACTTGCCGGCTGGGTGCGGACCCGCCCCAACCTTGGCGCCATCCTGGATTGGCGGCCCGAGGGTGGCACACCCATTCCCCTGGCCGTGTCGTACCATCCCGATAGCCACCACGCGACGACCGTCGGCTACGGCACCGCCGGTCGGCCACAGGACTACCTTTCGGCCTTCGCCACCTTCCTGCGCGAGAACGGCAACCGCGTTCCGGCCTTGTCCCTGGTGCTCACCCGGCCGCGCGAGCTGACCCGCGCCGCGCTGAAGGAGCTGGCCCTGGCCCTGCAGGAACAGCACTTCACCGAAGCCACTCTCCGCGCCGCCTACCGCGACGCCAGCAACCAGGATATTGCTGCCGGGCTGATCGGCTTCGTTCGCCGGGCTGCCCTGGGCGACGCGCTGGAGCCTTGGCCGCTACGCGTGGACCGCGCTATGGCCCGCCTGCGCGCCCGTCAGGCCTGGACCGCGCCGCAACGCCAATGGCTCGACCGCATCGCCACCTTGGTGAAGGAGATGGGCGTTGCCGACCCCGCACTGGTCGACGAGGGCCTGTTCGCCCAACATGGCGGCATGAAACGCCTTAACACCGTGTTCAGCGGCCGGCTCGCCGAGCTGTTCGGCGACATCAACGAGGAAGTCTGGAAACCTGCTGCATGAGTGGAACCCGCGACATCGTCCAGAAGCTCTGGAACCTCTGCAACATCCTGCGCGACGATGGCATCACCTATCAGGCCTACGTCACCGAGCTTACCTATCTGCTGTTCCTCAAAATGCTGGCTGAGACCGACCGCCAAGCCGTACTGCCGGAGGATTGCCGTTGGGCCGGGCTGACGTCGCGCGAGGGCGATGCCCTGCTCACCCACTACCGCAGCGTGCTGCTGAAGCTGGGCACCACTGGCAGCCCATCCATCCGCACCATCTACGCCGATGCGCAAACGTCCCTGCGCAAGCCCGCCAACCTGTGCGAGCTGGTGGGCCAGATCGACAAGCTCGATTGGTATTCAGCCAAGGAGGATGGGCTAGGTGACCTCTACGAGGGCCTGCTGGAGAAGAACGCCGCCGAGAAGAAATCCGGCGCCGGGCAGTACTTCACTCCCCGCCCGCTGATCAACTGCATGGTTCGGCTGCTGAAGCCGCAGCCGGGCGAGGTGATCCAGGACCCCGCGGCGGGAACGGGTGGCTTCCTGGTCGCCGCCGACCGCTACATCAAGGCGCAGACCGATGACCTGTTCGCCCTGCCGAAGGCGCAGCAGGAATACCAACGGCGCTGGGCCTATGCCGGGCTAGAGCTGGTGCCCGACACCCATCGCCTGCTGATGATGAACCTGTTGCTGCACGGGATCGAGCCGGAACTGGTGCGCGGCGGTGACACCATGGGGCCGGACGGCGAGGCGCTGGGGACGGCCGACGTGATTCTGTCCAACCCGCCCTTCGGCACCAAGAAGGGCGGCGGGCGGCCGGTGCGACCCGACTTCACCATCACCTCCGACACCTCGAACAAGCAGTTGGCCTTCGTGGAGCACATCGTGCGTGCCCTGAAACCGGGTGGGCGAGCGGCGATCGTGCTGCCGGACAACGTGCTGTTCGCCGACGGGGCTGGCCGGCAGTTGCGCGAATGGATGATGGAGCTGGCCGACCTGCACACCATCCTGCGGCTGCCGACCGGCATCTTCTACGCTCAGGGGGTAAAGACCAACGTGCTGTTCCTGCGCCGCGGCACCGCGTCGCGCGGCAACACCAAGGCGGTGTGGGTCTACGACCTGCGCGCTGGCCAGCCCTCCTACGGCAAGACCCGCCCGTTGAAAGTCGAGGATTTCGCTCCGTTCGAGGCCGCCTATGGCGACGACCCGAACGGCACGGCACCACGCACCGACGAAGGACCGGAGGGTCGCTTCCGCCGCTTCACCCGCGAGGAGGTGCGGATGCGCGCCGAAAATCTCGATATCGCCTGGCTGCGTGGCAGCGACGTGGCGGGCGAGGATGAACTGGAGGAGCCGGAGGACATCGCCGAGGCGATCCGCACGCATTTGCAGCGGGCGGTGGTGGAGATTGAGGGGCTCGTCGACGAACTGAGCATACCGTCGACGAGCAAGGAAGACGCAGTTTGAAAAGTGGATGGTTTCGCTCGGTGGATAGAGAAGTCGAGACACCCAACTTAGGCTCGTGGCCGATCCCAACCTCCTGGGCTTGGAAGCACATTGCAGATGTTGGTCGCGTTGGTCTTGGACGGCAACGGTCACCTGTGAACCATACCGGGCCTCACATGAGACCATATGTGCGTGCCGCTAACGTAGCATGGTCGGGTTTAAATCTGGCTGATGTAAAGGAGATGAACTTTGACCCTGCTGACTTTGAGCGATTCAAGCTCGCACCTGGCGACGTGCTCTTAAACGAAGGGTCGGGAAGCGCTCGTGAGGTAGGAAAGCCTGCAATCTGGCGAGGTGAGATCGCAAATTGTTGCTTCCAAAACACACTACTTCGCATACAGCCGGTTTCGTGTACGTCAGAGTATATGCATGCGTATTTGATGCATGCTGCAAAGACAGGTGCATTTGTGTCAAAGACACAGGGGGTCAATATCCACCATATCGGTCGAGAGGGACTCGCGCGCTTCCCTATTCCCGTCCCTCCCCTCGCCGAGCAACGCCGGATCGTCGCTCGGATCGAAGCCCTGTTCGCCCGCACCCGCCGCGCCCGCATGGACCTCGAACGGGTTGCACCACTAGTGGCACGGTATCAAAGCAGGATGCTCGATCGTTCTCTCGAGCGAGGACGCGAAAATGGATGGCCTTACCTCTCTCTCACTGACTTGGCTCTCGAAACGCGGAATGGCCTCTCCGCTAAGCCGTCCGATGAACCACCAGGGATCCCGATCCTTCGGATTTCGGCCGTGCGCCCAGGGCGGGTGAACCTCCATGACACGAGGTTTCATCGATCGACGCACCCCGAGGAACATCGCAGTTACAATCTACGAAATGGCGATCTACTCTTCGTCCGATTTAACGGAAATCCTGAATTCGTTGCGGCCTGCGGTATGGTGCGTGAGCTAGATGGTGAGTGCGTCTACCCTGATAAGTTGATCCGACTGAGGCCAGATCCGTCAAAGGCACTAGCTGAGTACATCGAACTGATCGCTGCGTCTGGTGCAGCCCGAGAACAGCTATCTGACTACATCAAGACAGCCGCAGGTCAGCACGGCATCTCGGGGGCCGACCTCCGGACAATCCGCCTTCCTGTCCCAAGCCTCAAAGAACAGGCACACCTAACGACAACCATTAGGGCGGCCAACGCCAGAGCTCAAGCCGCCGATCACAACGCAACTCGTGCCCTTGCGCTTCTCGACCACCTTGAACAGTCCATCCTGACCCGCGCCTTCCGCGGAGAACTCGTGCCGCAGGAACGGAACGACGAACCGGCGTCAGTTGCACCGGCACGGCATGCGGCGACATCGGCCGCGCAAAAATCGACACGCGGTCGACCAAAGAAGCTGGCCGCAACCGAATTGTTCGAAACTTCCGACTACAATGGTCCCCACGCAGAGAGTGGGGTGAAGATGTGACGTTCCGTGGGCCTCTCCGTCAGCGTGGGATCACTGCCGCGCCAGCCAGGCGAGGTCGCGCGGCTGGTCGCCCTTATGTGACACCAGCACGTCCCATCCGCCCCCGTCGCTCCGCCGGGCATAGACGCGGCCAGCGTCATCCTGGCCGTTGCTGACATGCCGTTCCCACCACCCCTCGGCGGCATGGATCTTCTTCCACCCCGCGGGTGGCATGGCACTGGTGTGCAACTCGCCCAGAGCCCGCCACAACGCCCGCCGTCCGGCGAACTCCACCGCCACAACCGTCGCGCTGTCGCGCACCAGTTGCAGCTTTGGCAACAGCGTCGCCAGCACCAGTGCCACTTCCTCCTGCAAGCGCGGCGGCACGGCCGGGCGCGGCACGGGGGCGGCGGCCTGGGTCTCGGCCAGCGCCCGCAGGCGTTGTTCCTCGGCCAACGCCTCTTCGGCGAGTGCCTGTTGGAAGGCGGCTTCCTCGGCGGTGGCGGCTGCCCGCCGCCGCAGCGTCGCCAGTTCAGCCTGCAACCCGGCCTCACGCTGGCGCGCGGCCAGCAGGTCGGTCTCCAGCAGCCGGATGCGCAATTTCTGCAACGAGGGTGCGGGATCGTTGGCGCTGCGGTCGAACACGCCCGCCAGCGCCGCGTCGATCGCCTCATCCGGTACGGCGGCGATGCGGACAAACCAGTCGGGGGCGACACCCTCGGGTGGATCGCCGAGGTAGCGGCCCATCCGCAGCACCTTAATGCCGGCGCCGCGCAGCGCCACCACCGCGCCGTCGCACACGGCGCGATCGCCCTCCACCAGCACATAGGCCTCGGTCGCGCCGGAGATCATGGCATAGCGCGACCGCTTCGCCTGGGCGGCGGCCCGGCATGCTTGCACCGGCACAGCGCTATGGCTGATGTCGATGTGGCCGCCATCGGTCAGCGCGAACACCAAGCCGCGCCATGCGGCCCCCATTCGGCCATCAGGCATCACCCAAAGGTCGCAAAGGCGCGTCTCCAGTTCCTCTGCCCCGTCCATGACGGCAATCTCGCGCTGGTTCGCCGTGTCGTGTTGCTCCACTGCCACCGCCCCCCTTTCGGATCGCCCGCATGAACCCGATGGCGTCGATCGCCCCAATCATCGCACATCCGATCATGATTGGGGTGGTGGCAGGCGGGCTGGTGCTTTGGGCACTATGGTCGGGCGCTCAACTCCAGAGGCAGGCTGTTCGGCTCATTCACGCCCTGCGCGAGGCGAGCGGACAGTTGACCGGGGTTGCGAACGCCAGCGCCTTCACCAGTCAGTACGAAGCGATATCGGACCGGTTGGCCAAAAACCCTGTGTTGGGCGCGCCATGGCGGGCCTGGCGCGAGACGCTGGTGCTGCCGGTAAGGCCAAACCGCCCCGTCCGAGCCACTGAGCGGCCGGAGGCAAGGTTCGATATCGGCCTGATGAATTCTCCCGCCATTGGGAGCGACCTGCGATACCACGCCGCACTCCCGAACCTACTGGTCGGCGCGGGGCTGCTGTTCACCTTTCTCGGTCTGGCGGTGGCCCTTTCAAGCGCGAGTGCGATCGTGACCGGCGATCAAGCCACGCGTAGCAAAGCACTGGAGACACTGCTCGATGCAACGTCCTTCAAGTTCATTACCTCGGTTGTCGGACTGTTTCTGTCAATCGGCTATGCGCTGTTCCGCAAGCGTAAGCTGCGCTCGATTGAAGCCGAACTTGCGGCCTGGTGCGGGGGCCTGGAGGAGCGCATCCCGACCGTCACCGCGCTGTCGCTGCAGCAGGAGGCGAATGAGCTTCTCCAGGCCCAGGCCACGCAGATGGAGGCCTTCACCAACGAACTGGCTGTCAGTATCGGCACTGCTCTGGACACGGCGTTTGACAAGCGCCTCGGCGAGCATATCGGACCGCTCGCCGAGGCGCTGGAGAAGCTGGCATCCGGCCTGGATACGCGATCGGAGAGTAGCGTTCAGCAGATGCTGGATGCGTTTCTGGAACGTCTCCAAGGCGGCACCGGCGACAAGATGTCGGCTGTCGCCGACACTCTGGCAGGCCTCGTCACGTCCTTGAACGGCATGAAGGATGGGCTGCGGGACGCCGGACAGCGCATGGCCGACGCTGCTGACGGCATGACCCGCCGCATGGGCGAGGGAGCCGAAGCGGCGCTGGCAACCGTCACAGGACAGATGACCGGCGTCGCCGAGACATTGCGCGAGGTCGCCACCCAAACCCGTACCGCCGGCGCTAGTGCCGGCCAGGAACTTGCGACGCGGATCGAAGCGGCGGCCCGAGGGTTCGAGCAGTCGGCCCGCACGGTTGCCGAGACGCTAGGCTCTGCCGCCCAGGGACTTGAGCGGAAGATGGGCGAGGAAGCGAGCGCGAGCACCCGGCGGCTGCAAGAGCAGTTGGAGCTCATGGTCAGTGAGCTCAAGACGCTTGCCGAGGATAACCGGCGCACTGGTGGCGCTGCGTTGGACGCATTGGCGGAGCGAATCGGCGCAGCTGCGTCGGGCTTCGAGGCGACCGCCACGCGCATTGGGGAGGTTCTGCAACGCTCAGCGAGCGAGACGGGTGGCACGCTGGGCAAAGGCGCCGAGGACGCCGTACAGCGCATTGC
>JANXSA010000166.1 GCA_025352915.1 Rhodospirillales bacterium
CGCTGGGGCCGGCGGCCCCAGACCCCGTCCGTTTAAGCGCCTTCGGCTGAGGGTCCAGGGACCTCGGGTCCCTGGTGGGGTCCGGGGCAAAGCCCCGGCTTTCTTTCCAGCCCCTATCGCCGTGGCAAGGCGGGCGGGAAGAACCGGGTGGTGATGGCGGTGTAGAACAGCCACAGGCCGAGGCCGAAGCTGAGGCCGATGCTGAGGCCACGCAGCCAGGCCATCAGTTGCCAGCCGCCGCCGATTGGGGTGCCGCGGATGGCGGCGACGATGAACATGCCGACCAGGGTGGTTGAGGCGCCGACGATCAGGCCCCAGAGCCAGAGCGGAAACCGCACGCGCGGCGCGAGCAGGCCGAAGACTGCGCCGTAGAGTCCGCCCCAGAAGCATTGGTTGATGATGCTCGGCAGGCCGAAGGCGCGTGGGTTGGCCGCGAGGTTCCAGACCAGCGCGGTTCGCGGGATACCGAACAGACCGGTTTCGCGCAGCAGCAGGATCATGCCCTGGTGGAACACCAGGACGCTGAGGACGGCGGCGATGAAGCCGATGGCGATGCGTTGTGGCGTGGACATGATCTGCCTCTCGTTTTGTTGACTGAGCATGGTCCGGAATTTTGTGTCGCGCCAGCGCTCTGTGGGGTGGGCGCTCCCCAGGGCTGGGGATTTGGGCTATGGGGTGGCCTTGGTGCCGGGGCGGAGGGGCGGTTTGAGCGAGGTCGGCGGCGAGGACATCGAGCGGTTGGCCAACCGGGTGGCCATGCTGGTCTCGGATGACGGCGAGGCGGATAATGCCGGGCGGGCGGTCGGGCAGTTGGCGCGCCGGCTGGGGCTGTCGGGCGGCGACCTGAAGGCCATTGTGCTGGCCGGTGCGGGCACGAGTTACCGTCCGGGGACTTCGGCGGGGCTGCTGAAGCTGGAACATGCGGTTGATGCGCTGCGGCGTGAATTGCGCGCGGCGCAGGAGGCGGCGCGGATGGCGCAGCACGATCGGGACGCGCTGGTGAGCGAAAATGGTGAGATGCGGGTGGCGATGTACCGGCGGCGTGCGGGGGCGCGGCTGTGGCGGCTGGTGCTGGGGCTTGGGCTGATTGGGGCGGTGGCGGTGGGGGCGGGGGTGGTGTGGTTGACGCCAGAGGCCGGGCAGGGGCCGGTGCCGGTGCCGAAGATTGTGACGGTGCCGCAGATTGTAACGGGGCCGCAGATTTTGACGGGGCCGGGGATGCGCGGCGACGGCACGGCGCCGGTGGTGCGGGTGGCGATGGTGCGCGGGGGCGGGGCGGTTTTGTATCGTGACCCCGACCGGACTTCGCCGGTGGTGGCGCGGCTGGCGGCGGGCAGCCGGGTGTTGGTGCAGGGCATGCCGTGGCGCAACCTGATGCAATGGGCGCAGGTCGAAGTTGATGGCCGGCCGGGTTATGTGGCGATGACCGAGGTTGAGGTTTTCTGACTGGTTTCGAGGCGGTCTGGCTGTTCGTCCTTGAGCCCGATGCCGGTCAGGCCGAGGCGGCGCATGGCGGCGATCAACCATAACAGCTTGGCGGCGGCGTCGGGGATGGCGAGGCCTTCCGGGCGGATGTTGGAGATGCAGTTGCGCTCGGCGTCGGTCCGGCCGGGGCGGGGGTGCCAGGTGAGGTAGGCGCCGAGGCTGTCGGGGCTGGACAGGCCTGGGCGTTCGCCGATCAGGACGACGACGGCTTGCGCGCCCATGGCGCTGCCGATGGCGTCGCCCAGGGCGACGCGGCCCTGGCGGGCGATGACGACGGGGCCTGCCAGGGGGGCGATTTGGCCGAGGGCGGGCATGACTTCGGCGAGGAGCGGGGCGGCGTGGTGCTGGGCGGCGGTGGCGGAGAGGCCGTCGCAGATGACGAAGGCGATGCCGGTGGGAGCGAAGGTGGGGCAGGGGAGGAGCGCCTGGTTTTCGGCGAGGCGGCGGCCGAGGTCGGGGCGCAGGAGGTAGGTGCGGCGGTCGGGGCAAGCGCTTTGGACCACGGTGCTGGACAGGTTGGCGGCGGCGAGGCCGGCGGCGAGTGCCTCAGTGTCGAGTTCGGCGTGGACGGCGTCGCGGGCGGCGGCGTGGGCGGCCTGGAAGGCGAGATGGGCGGCGGTTGGCAGGCCGTTGCCGGCGCGGCCGAGGGCGATGCGGGCGGGGGTGAAGCGGCGGAGATCACGCCACAAGACCGGCGGTTCGGTCATCAGGCGAGGCCGACCAGGGCGGGGGAGAGCTGGGCGGGGATGCGGTCCGGTGTGGCGTGGGCGATGCCCATTTTCTCCAGCCAGGCCTCGAATTCCGGGGCGGGACGGCGGCCGAGGACGCCACGGATGTACAGGGCGTCGTGGAAGGAGGTGCTCTGGTACGACAGCATCACGTCGTCGGCGCCGGGGATGCCCATGATGTAGGTGACGCCGGCGACGCCGAGCAGAGTGAGCAGGGCGTCCATGTCGTCTTGGTCGGCTTCGGCGTGGTTGGTGTAGCAGACGTCGACGCCCATCGGCAGGCCGAGGAGCTTGCCGCAGAAATGGTCTTCGAGGCCCGCCCGGATGATCTGTTTGCCGTCATGGAGGTATTCCGGGCCGATGAAACCGACGACGGTGTTGACCAGGAGGGGGCGAAGCGGCGGGCGACGGCGTAGGCGCGGGCCTCGACGGTTTGCTGGTCGACGCCGTGATGGGCGTTGGCGGACAGCGCGCTGCCCTGGCCGGTTTCGAAATACATGACGTTGGTGCCGACGGTGCCGCGGTTGAGGGAGAGGGCGGCGGATTGGGCTTCGGCGAGAAGGGCGAGGTCGATGCCGAAGCTGCGGTTGGCAGCTTCGGTGCCGGCGATTGATTGGAAGACCAGATCGGTGGGTGCGCCCTGTTCGATGCAGCGCAGGGCGGTGGTGACGTGGGCGAGGACGCAGGTTTGGGTGGGGATTTCGTAACGGGTGCGGATTTCGTCGAGCATTTTCAGCAGGGTGGTGGTGGCGGCGACGCTGTCGGTGGCGGGGTTGACGCCGATGACGGCATCGCCGGCGCCGAGGAGGAGGCCGTCGAGCGTTGAGGCAGCGACGCCGTTTGGGTCGTCGGTGGGGTGGTTGGGTTGCAGGCGGACGGAGAGCCGGCCGGGCAGGCCGATGGTGTTGCGGAAGGCGGTGGTGACTTGGCATTTTGCCGCGATGGCGACGAGGTCTTGCAGGCGGCAGATTTTTGAGACGGCGGCGGTCATCTCCGGGGTGAGGCCGGGGCGGAGGGCGGCCAGGGAGGCGGGGGTGGCGTCGGCCAGGAGCCAATTTCGAAAATCGCCAATGGTGAGATGGGCGATCGGGGCGAAGGCGGCGGGGTCGTGGGTGTCGATGATGAGGCGGGTGACTTCGTCGGTCTCGTAGGGGATGACGGCTTCGTTGAGGAAGGCGCGCAGGGGGAGGTCGGCGAGGGCCAACTGGGCGGCGACGCGTTCGCTGGCGCTGGCGGCGGCGATGCCGGCCAGCATGTCGCCGGAGCGCGGCGGGGTGGCGCGGGCGAGCAGGGTGCGCAGGTTGGGGAAGCTGTAGCGGGTGCCGTTGACGGTTGCTGCATGGGGGGCGGCGTGGGGCATCGGGGCTCCTGGCTCAGGCTGGGCGGCGGTGTTGGCGGATGACGAGGACGGCGATCAGCACGGCGGTGGCGATGGCGAGGGCGACCAGGACCTCACCGAGGCTGTTGCGCCACCAGTAGGTTCGGGTGACGCCACTGAGTGTGGAGCTGCGCGGGGCGGCGGGATCGAGCGAGATGGTGACGCGGCTGCCGGCGGCGAGGGTGGTGACGGAGGGGCCGTCGACCGTGTCGAAGCCCTCGACGCCGGCCGGATGGCCTGGCGGTTGGTAGCGCAGGCGGACATGGGCGATCGGGACGGCGTAGTCGTGGGTGCGGCGGGTGAGCAGGGTGCGGCCGCGCGGGTCGATGGTGATCCCGAGGATTTCGGCCGGCAGGGCGATGCGGGTGCCGCTGCCGAGTGAGGGGCGGGCGAGCCAGGGCAGCAGGGGGGCGTCGAGCGGCCAGGCCCATTCGAGCAGGCCGAGCGGCTGGAGTACGCGTAGGGTGACTGCCGTGCCGGTTTGGGTGGCGTCGTAGGTTGCTTCGTCGAGGCGGATCTCGGTTTGGCGCAGGATGTCCGGGCCGGGGGTTTGGCGGCAGGTGCGGTCGGCTTCGGACGGGGTCTCGCCGATGGCGGCCTGGATGGCGGGGTCGAGCGGGGTGCTGGCGCCGAGGCCGGGGGCGCCGGGCAGGCGGTAGCAGACGATGGCGCCGAAGCGGTGCTTGGGGTTGTAGTGGCTGCTGCGGGCACCCGAGGCGCGGACGCTTTCGAGGCGTAGCGTTTCCTGGGTGGCGGCGACGATGCCGGGGACGGTTTGGCCCCAGAGCTCGGTGGCGGCGCGGGGGGCCTCGGCGGCGATGGCGAGGAGGGCGAGGATGAAGCCCGCCAGGGCGGCCAGCCGCCAGGTGCGCAGGACCCAGAGGATGAGGCAGGCCAGGGCGATGACAAGGGCAGTGGCGACGAAAAGCACGGCGGTCATGGCGCGTCCTTGGGCGGCTGTCGCGGCAGTCATGCGTTGTCGGCGTGGCCGGCGCAAGAAATCGCTGGACTTGGGTCCGGCCGGGTCGTAGATGGCCGACTTCATTCGGAACGCGGGAGACATCCTGGCGCAGCTTCTTGCGCTGGGTGTCGTATGGACCGCGGTCCCCAACCGCTCCTGGGCGCAAGCCCGGAGACAGGAGACAAGGGATCATGGCGAAGAAGATCGTCGGCTATATCAAGTTGCAGATTCCGGCCGGCAAGGCCAATCCGTCGCCGCCCGTTGGCCCGGCGCTGGGTCAGCGCGGCCTGAACATCATGTCGTTCGTGAAGGAATTCAATGCGCTGACCGCGCAGATGGAGCCCGGCATGCCGATTCCCGTGGTCATCACCGCGTTTGGCGACCGCACCTTCACCTTCATCACCAAGACGCCGCCGAACACCTATTTCCTCAAGAAGGCGGCCGGGATCACCAAGGGCACGACGACGCCGGGCAAGGGTGCGGCGAGCGGGCGGGTCACCTTCGAGCAACTGCGCGAAATCGCGGCGGTGAAGATGAAGGATATGAACGCCAACGACGTGGACGGGGCCGTGCGCATGCTGGCGGGTTCCGCGCGTTCGATGGGCCTTACCGTGGTGGAGGGCTGATCCGATGGCACATAAGAAGCGGCTGGCGGCGGCTTACGGCGCTGTGGACCTGACCAAGTCGTACTCGCTGGCTGAGGCGATCACCGCGGTGCAGGCGAATGCCAAGGCCAAGTTCGACGAGACGATCGAGATCAGCATGAACCTGGGCATCGACCCGCGGCATGCCGATCAGATGGTGCGTGGGCTGGTCGGGCTGCCGAACGGCACCGGCAAGACGTTGCGTGTGGCGGTGTTTGCCCGTGGGGCCAAGGCGGAAGAGGCTTTGGCCGCTGGTGCGGATGTGGTTGGGTCCGACGATCTGGCCGAGCGGGTGCAGGCCGGCGACATTCAGTTCGATCGCTGCATTGCCACGCCGGACATGATGGGCCTGGTGGGGCGGTTGGGTAAGATCCTGGGGCCGCGCGGCCTGATGCCGAATCCGCGTTTGGGCACGGTGACCATGGACGTCAAGGGCGCGATCACCGCAGCCAAGGCTGGCCAGGTCGAGTTCCGCGCGGAGAAGGCGGGCATCGTGCATGCCGGCATCGGCAAGGCGTCGT
>JANXSA010000175.1 GCA_025352915.1 Rhodospirillales bacterium
CCCCAGTCGGTGGCGACATAGTCCAGGTTCATGCCGAGCTTGCGGAAGATGTCGCCGGCCACTTCGCTCATTGCGTTGATCGCCGGAAGGTCGGTGGGCACCAGCATGTTGAAGCGTTCGCCCGCGTACCCGGCGGCGGCGAGGTCCTTTTTCACCTGTTCGAGGTTGCGCGGGCTGGTCAGCACGTCGAGCCCGGCCTTGTTGGCCAGCGGCGAGCTGGGGTGGAAATAGCCGACACCGTCGAAGCGCATCTTGGTGTCTTCGCCGGCGACGGCGGTCATCATGTCGACCTGGCTGAAGGCGCCGAGCAGCGCGCGGCGGACGGCTTGGTTGTTGAACGGCGCCAGCAGGTGGTTGAAGCGCATCACCGCCATGTAGCCGAGCGTGTCGATGACATCGACGCTGACCCCGGCGCGGCGGCGCAGGGTGGGCAGCAGGTCGGCGGTGGGCTGTTCCCACCAGTCGATCTCGCCGGCCTGCAGGGCGGCGGCCGCCGTCGCGGGGTCGGGGATGGTGTGCCATTCGACGCGGTCGACATGGACGATCTTGCCGCCAGTGGTGCCGATGGCGGGCTCGGCGCGCGGGACGTAGCCGGCGAATTTCTCATAGACGTTGCGGGAACCGGCGACGCGCTCGGCGATCACATAGCGGAACGGGCCGCTGCCGATCACCTCGGTCACCTGCTGGGCCGGGGCGGCGCTGGCCAGGCGCTCGGGCATGATGGCGGGGGTCAGCGGGGTTGGCTTGCCGAGCAGGTCGGCCAACAGGCGGAACGGGCGCTTGAGGCGGAATTGCACCACCTTGTCCGAAAGGGCGGAGATTTCCTCGACCTGGGTCCAGACCGATACGGCGAAGACATCGCGTCGAGCCCAGCGTTGCAGGCTGGCGACCACGTCGCGCGCCAGGACGGGGGTGTTGTCGTGGAAGCGCAGCCCGTCGCGCAGGGTGATTTTCCAGGTGAGGCCGTTATCCTCGATGACATGGCCGGCGGCCATTTGCGGCTTCGGCTGGCCAGCATCATCCACGCCATACAGCGTGTCGTAGACGAGGTAGCTGTGGTTGCGGGTGACCAGGGCGGGGGCGAAATGCGGATCGACCAAAGCGAGGTCGGCCTGCGGGGCGAATTTTATCACCTTCGCCGGCTGGGCGTGGACCGAAGGCGCTGCGAGCATGGCCGCCGATGCGGCCAGGAAACCACGACGCTGCATTTTCCACTCCTGCCTGATGTGGCGGGAATGCTACGCAGGCGATCCTGGAAAGGCCAGCGGGATTCCCCAGTTGGCCCGGATGCAAAGCAATGGGGTCTGGGGCCTAAGGCCCCAGCCTTAGGCCCTTACTTCACCGGCGAGAACGCTGTCGGCGCCAGGATGCGGTTTTCCATTTCCACCAGCACATCCGCCTCGGCGACGGCGGCGATGTAGGCGCCCCAGGCCGGGTCCGCGGCCATGGCGCGGCGGCGGGCTTCGCGGTCGGCCTGGTCGGCGTAGCCCCACATGTGGACGACGCGGTTCAGCGGGCCTTCGACGGTGGTGTACCAGCCGAGGCAGTTACCGAGGTATTTCTGTTGCAGCGGCCAGGCCAAGTCCTGATAGATCTTGACGAACTGGGCCATTTTGTTGGGCTTGCAGGTGTAGATACGCAGGTCGACGATCACGGGCGTTTCCTTTTTTGATGAAGTAGCGGGTCGGGCGAAAACCGTCAGGTCTGGATGAAGCCGATTTGGCGGCCCTCCAGCACGGCGCATGTCAGGCGGCCGTCGAATACCGCGCCGGTGTCGATGCCGATGCGGTTGAAGCGGATTTCAGGGGCGATGCGCGGGGTGTGGCCGTGCACCACGACGATGCCGAAATCCTGTTCGCTGTAGAGGAACGAGTTGCGGATGGTCAGCAGGTCCTGGTCGGTCTGCGCCGATAATGTCACGCCGGGGCGGATGCCGGCGTGGACGAACAGATAGCCGCCGAGCTGATGGCGCAAAGCGAGGCCGCGCAGGAAGCGCATGTCCGCGTCGGGCACGTGGGCGCGCCAGGTGTCGCGCGGTGCGTCGGGGTCGCCGCCCCAGCTGGTCAGCGCAGCGCGGCCGCCGGAGATCATCCAGTCGGTGGCCGAGGCGCCGGCGCCGTCGAGCGCATCGATCATGGTGCGTTCGTGGTTGCCCATCAGGTTGACCGTCGGCACGCCGGGCAGCGGATTGCCGGCGGCGAGGCGCTGGACCACGGCGGCGCTGTCGGGGCCGCGATCGACGTAATCGCCGACATGCAGCAGCAGGGGGTGGGCCGCCGGGCGGGCGGCGAGGTCCTCGGCGATGGCGGCGTGCAGTGCCCATAGGCGTTCGGCGCAGCCATGGATGTCGCCGATGGCATAGACGCGATGGCCGTCCGGCAATTGGCCGGGGGCATCCTGGAGGGCGATCATGCCTGTGTTCCCGTCATGTCCGCTGCCGGGCTTCGCGCCGGGCGATCCAGGTGGTGGAGAGGAAAATGACGAAGCCGCCGAGCATGGTGGTTTCGGTTGGGTAGTCGCCGAACACCGCGATCCCGGCCAGCGAGGCCCAGATCAGCTCGACGAACTTGATCGACTGGGTGGCCGAGGCGTCGGTGGCGCGCAGGGCGCGGGTGTTACAGTAATGGCCGAGGCTGCCGAACGCGCCGCAGACCATCAGCAGGAGCCATTGCGTGGCCGTGGGCCAGCGCCAGTCGAGCAGGGCGAAGGGGAACAGGAAGACGGTCACCATCATGGCCTGCCACACCACGATCACCTCGACGCGGTCGTGGCGGGTGAGCGACTTGGCGATCAGGAAGGCCACGGCGAATAGCGGCGAGGCGCCGAGCATCACCAACTGCCAGAATCCGCCGCCGTTATTCAAGGGGGCGCCACTCCAGGACGGCGCGACCACGATCAGCACGCCGAGGAAGCCGAAGATCGCCGCCACCCAGCGCGCCAGGACGGCCTTTTCGCCTAGGACGAGCGAGGCGCCCAGCATGATGAAGATCGGCGTGGTGAAGCCGATCGCCACGTTGTCGGCCAGCGGGATATGTGGCAGCGCCGAGAACCACAGCAGCATGCCCGCGGTGTGGGTGAGGCCGCGCCAGAACTGGACGACGGGGCGATTGGTGACATAGCTCGCCAGCCCCGCCCGCAGCACCAGCGGCAGCAGCACCAGCAGGCCGCAGGCATAGCGCAGAAAGCCGATCTGCATCGGTGCCAGCGATGCTGACATGTATTTCATGACGGTGTTCAGCACGGTGAACAGCAGGCCGGCGACGGCCATCCAGATCATACCGCGCACGGCGGGCGTCAGCGCCAGGGCTGCCACCGTCAGCCGGGCATGCAAACGGCGCCCGGCCGCGAGGCCGGACGCCGGTTGCCAGTCTTGCAGGCTCATCCGGGGTGCACCCGACTCAGCCTGTGGTCGTTTCGGCTCAGGCGGATAGCTGCGCGCCGAGTTCGGCGAGGCCGCGATCCAGCACGTCGACGACGCGGTCGATTTCGGCGCGGGTGATGACCAGCGGCGGCGAGAAGGTCAGGGTGTTGGAATACTGGCTGCCGCCACCCGAACGGCCGATGATCACGCCGTTCTTGCGCGCGAAGGCCACCATGGCGCCGACACTGGCCGAGCTGGCCTGTTGCTTGGACTTCTTGTCCTTCACCAGTTCGACGCCGAGCAGCAGGCCCTTGCCGCGGACATCGCCGACATTGGCGTGCTTCAGCAGGGTCTTGAGGCCGTCCATGAAGTAGACGCCCATTTCGGCGCTGCGCTCGACCAGTTTTTCCTCGGCCATGATCTCGATGTTGCGCACCGCAACCGCGGCGGCGACCGGGTGGCCGCCATAGGTGTTGACCTGCATCACCTGGCGCATTTCGGCTTCTTCGCCGCGGAACGAGTTGAAGACCTCGTTCTTGACCACGGTGGCGGCGATCGGCAGGTAGGCCGAGACGATGCCCTTGGCGATCGCCATGATGTCGGGCTTCACGCCGTAATGCTGGTGTGCGAACATCTTGCCGGTGCGGCCGAAGCCGTTGATGACTTCATCGACATGCAGCAGGGCGCCGTATTTGCGGCACAGCTTTTCCACCGCGGGCAGGTACTCGTCGGGCGGCACGGCGATGCCGACGCTGGACATGATCGGCTCGATCAGGATCTCGGCGATGCTGTCCGGGCCTTCGCCGTGGATGGTGTTTTCCATGTTGGTCACGCAGGCCAGTTCGCAGGAGGGGTATTCCAGGCCGAACGGGCAGCGGTAGCAGGTGGGGGCGGCGACGTGGACGAATTCGTTGCCGCCGAGCGGCTCGAACTTGCCTTTGCGATCGCCCATGCCGCCGGCGGCCAGGGTGGCCAGGGTGGTGCCGTGATAGGCGTAGTAGCGGCTGATGGTCTTGTAGCGGAAGGCGCCCTTGGCCTGTTCATGGCGCTGGTACTGGCGGGCGATCTTGAAGCCGGCCTCGTTGGCCTCGGAGCCGGAATTGACGAAATAGCTGTGGTAGCCGCCGCCCATCAGGCCGTTGATCTGCTCGGCGAGGCGGGCGGCCGGCAAGTTCATCGCGGTGTGCGGGTAATAGGCGATCTGCTGCATCTGCTCGGCGGCGATGTCCGCCAGCTCGGTGCGGCCATAGCCGATGTTGACGCACCACAGCCCGGCCATGGTGTCGAGGTATTCGGTGCCGTCATGGTCGACGATGGTCGAACCCCGGGCGCCGGTCACCACGATCTGGCTCTTTTCCAGCGAATTGTGCTGGACGATCGGGTGCAGGACGTTTTCCAGGTCCTGCTTGACGACGGCTTTGCGGATTTCCGGGTCAGGCGCGTTGGTGAGCGACATGGCTGCCTCTTGAAGGTTGCTTGGGGGAAGCCTAGCGCAGCCGCCTGCTTGCTGTCACCCCTTGGGCGACGTGGCGTGATTTATTATTTCGATATCGAAATAATATAGGCGCGGCTGCACGCCGCCGCACGGCGGGGTTTGGCGACGGATTGGGCGCCGGACGGGCGGGTGGATCGCGCGTGCGCGGGCGGGCCGCCGGCGGGGTGGCGGGCAGGGGCGGGATGACAGCTTGCGTGATGTGGCGGGCGGCCGGTCGCGCGGCGCGCTGTGGCGCGGCCTGTGCCACGCGGGTGCTGCTGCGCGGCAGGCGGGCGGCCCGCATTGCAGGGGCGCGGACCGTCTGGCCAGCGTGATGGCGCACGGCTTGCGGGGTGGCGTGGCGCGAGGCGGGGACGGGAAGGTTGCCGGCCTGCCAAAGCGCCAAAAGCTGCTCCAGGCGGGCGAAAATGCGCGCGAAGCAAGCCATGATGAGGGCGTGAATGGCCGCCGGAAAAAAGGCGCGGTTCTCCGGCCGGGCCTGCGCGATTTCGCGCAGGCCGGCGAACTGGTCGCCCAGGGAGGGGGATTTGCCTACCATGGGCGTAATCTAACTAACTTATCTTCGGTGAACAAGAGAAAAATTGCTCAGGATGGAGAATTTTTTTGATGGGGGAGTCAGCGAGGGGAGGGGAGGCAAGGAAGGATTCTTCTTTTTGTGAACAAAAAGAAGCAAAAAAACTTTATCCGATGGCGCGGGATGAAATAATTGATGCCGGGCGGGCAGCGTGGGTCCTTCGGTTCCCTCAGGATGACGGTGAAGTGGTGGAATGCCAAAGCGCATTCCACCCCACGAGGGCGAACGGATGAAGTTTTTTTGCTTCTTTTTGTTCACAAAAAGAAGACTTCCTTGCTTTCTATTGTGCCGGTGCCACATCCTGGGCACGAGTTGCCTCATCCACGCGTCCGTCGTGGCGCAGACCCGGGCGCATGCCCCAGACATTTTTCTGCATGTGCAGCGGCACGATGGCGGCGTCTTGGCCGATGGCGAGTTGGGTTATTGCTTGCATCATTTTTTCGCGGCGGGGGTTGTCAAGTTCCTGCATGGCGGCAATCAGGCCGGTGTCGAATTCGGGGTTGCTGTAGCGGCCGCGGTTGACCGAGCCGAGGCCGCGTGGCGGGTCGTAGCTGGCCAGGACCGAGCGCAGGGCGGAGGTTGGGTCGCCGGTGGCGCTGCCCCAGGAGACCAGGAAGGCGGAGAAGTCCTGGCGCGAGGCGCGCTGGACGAAGGTGGCGAAGGGGGCGACTTCGACGGCGGTGCGGATGCCGGCGCGGGTCCACATCTGGCCGATGGCTTGGGAGATCTTGCCGTCATTCGGGTAGCGGTCGTTGGAGCCGTGCAGGGTGATGGCGAAGCCTTGCGGAAAGCCGGCCTCGGCCAGCAGGCGCCGGGCGGCGGGCAGGTCGGCTTTGGGTGCTGCAAGTTCGGGTGTGTAGCCGTAGGTGCCGGGGGGCACGACCTGGTTGATCGGGATGGCGACGCCTTCCATCACCCGGCTGACCATGGCGTCGCGGTCGATGGCGTGGGCCAGGGCGCGGCGGACGCGGACGTCGGCGAGGGGGTTTTTGTCGATCGGCTTGCCGTCGAGCGTGGTGACGAAGGGGGTGCGTTCGGCGCGCGAGTGGTCGAAGGCGATGTACATGAAGCGCAGGCTGGCGGTTTCGGAGAGTTTCACGTTCGGGGCGGCGCGGAGTTTCTCGACATCGGCGGTGGGGACCTGGTCGATGAAGTCGACATCGCCGGCGAGCAGGGCGGTGGCGCGGGCCGGGGCGCTGGTGATGATGCGATAGTCGACCTTTGCCCAGTGCGGCCTGGGCCCCCAGAAGCTGTCGTTGCGGGCGAGTTCGGCGCGTTCGCCGTGGCGCGCCATGACGAGGCGGAAGGGGCCGGTGCCGATGGCGAGTTCGCCGGAGTTGAAGCGGTCCGTGGTGGCGCCGGTGTGGATGGCGCGGCTGAGCAGCGGGATCTGGGCGAGGTCGGCGGGCAGCAGGGGATAGGGGCCGTTGGTGCGGATGCGCAGGGTCAGGGGGTCGACCACCTCGACCGACTTGATGGCGTTGGTATAGGTGCGAAACGAGCCGGGGCTGTTGGCGACGGTGGGGATGCGTTCGACGGTGAAGGCGAAATCGTCGGCGGTGAAGGGGGCGCCGTTGTGGAAGGTGACGCCGGGGCGGAGCTTGAACTCCCACAAGTCGCTCTCGATCGGCGACCAGCTGAGCGCCAGGCTGGGGCCGAGATTGCCGGCGCCGTCGGTTTCCAGCAGGCGGCCGAACAGCATGGCGGCGAAGGCGTTGTTGGGGGCGAGGTTGTGGTAATGCGGGTCAACCGAGGTGACCTGGGCGCCGACGCCCATGCGCAGCGTTTGGGCCTGGGCCGGCGTGATGGATGTGGCCATGGCGGCGAACGCGAGCGCCCTGAGCGTCCAGTGATGCATGTCGTCCCCCTGTGTTTGCCCGTTGCCCGGGCGGGCGTTCTATAACTGGTGCGCGGGGCGATCCCAAGGGATTCGATGGGCAGGAAGGCAAGTGGCAGGAAGATTCTTCTTTTTGTGAACAAAAAGAAGCAAAAAAACTTTATTCGTTTAGCGGAGGGAAATTCCGTAGCGCCGTGCAAATAGCGTGGGTCCTTCGTTCCACTCTGGATGACGATGGGGGGGATAATGGATAAAGTTTTTTTGCTTCTTTTTGTTCACAAAAAGAAGAATCTTTCTGCCCCTTGGCTGCTTGCCGCGCGGCCCCTTGTCGCTGTGCGGGATGGCGGCCTAGGCTTGGGTATAGGGAAACGACGAGGGATTGCGCGAATGGCTGGGCCGCTGGCGGGGATTAAGGTGATTGAGGTTGGCCAGGCTTTGGCTGGGCCGTTGGCGGGGATGATCATGGCGGATATGGGGGCCGAGGTGATCAAGGTTGAGAAGCCGGATGGCGGGGATGATGCCAGGTTGTGGGGGCCTCCGTTCATTGATGGCGATGCGTTGTTTTTCCATTCGACCAACCGCAACAAGAAGTCGGTCACGCTGGACATCAAGAATCCCGAGGATGTGGCGAAGCTGAAGAAGCTGGTCGGTGAGTCCGATATTCTGTTGCAGAATTTGCGGCCGGGGATTGTGGATGAGTTGGGGATTGGGGCGGCGGTGATGACGGCGGTCAATCCGCGGCTGATCTACTGCAACATTTGGGCGTTTGGGCATCAGGGGCCGTTGCGCAATGCGCCGGGGTTTGATCCCTTGTTGCAGGCGTTTGGCGGGGTGATGACCTTGACCGGGCGCGAGGAGGATCCGCCGACGTTTTGCGGGCCGGCGATCAACGATGTCTCGACCGGGATGTGGTGCGTGATCGGGGCGCTGGGGGCGTTGCAGCAGCGGCTGGCGACTGGGCGGGGCTGTGTGATCGATTGTTCGCTGTTCGAGAGCGCGGTGAGCTGGGTTGGGGGTTCGGTGAATTCGTATTTGCTGAACGGGACGATGGGCAAGCGGCATGGGACGGGCAGTAATTTGCTGGTGCCGTACCAGGTGTTCGAGACGGCGGATTTTCCGGTGTGTATTGCGGCGGGGAATGACCGGCTGTTTGTGAAGTGTGCGAAGGCGATGGGGCATCCGGAATGGGCGAGCGATCCGCGGTTTGAGGATGGGCGCAAGCGGGGGGTGCATCGCGACGAGCTGATCCCGTTGATTGCCGCGGTGGCGCTGACCAAGACGCGGGACGAGTGGCTGGCGGCGTTGGGGGCGGTGGGGGTGCCGATTGCGCCGGTGAACAATATTCAGCAGTTGGCGGAGAGCGAGCAGCTGGCGGCGATGGACATGACGCGGACGCTGCCGGGGAGCGGGTTGAAGGTGATGGGGCTGCCGCTGAATTTCGATGGCAAGCGGCCGCATCCGCATAGCGATTCGCCCAAGTTGGGGCAGCATAACAAAGAAGTTTTCGGGTAGGGGTCGGGGATATGGGGCAGGTTTCGGGGAAGGTTGCGTTCGTCACCGGGGGCGCTGCGGGGATTGGGGCGGCGTGTGTGCGGGTGTTGGCGCAGGAGGGGGCGTCGGTGGTGATTACCGATGTTGACGCGGCGCGGGGGCGCGCGCTGGAGGCGGAGATCGTGGCGGCCGGCGGGAAGGCACTGTTCATGGTGCAGGATGTGACCGACGAGGAGGGCTGGAAGCATTGCGTAGACGAAACGCTGCGGATATTCGGACGGCTGGATATCGCGGTGGCGAATGCGGGGATTGCGGTGTTCGGGCCGGTGCTGGAGATGACGCTGGCGGATTTCCGGCGGCAGAACGCGGTGAATATCGACGGGGTGTTTCTGACCGCGAAGTATTGCGTGCCGGCGATGCGCCGCGGCGGCCAGGGCGGGTCGCTGATCATGATCTCGTCGGTGGCGGGGTTGCGCGGGTCCGGGATGCTGGCGGGGTATTCGGCGTCCAAGGGGGCGGTGCGGCTGTTTGCCAAGTCGATGGCGATGGAGTGTGCGGCGGCGGGGGATGGGATTCGGGTGAATTCGGTGCATCCGGGGATCATCTTGACGGATATCTGGGAGAAGGCGGCTTCGGCGGGGGGCGGCGGGCTGAATGCGCCGTTGAACCCGTATGATCTGGCGGCGGCGGGGGTGCCGCTGGGCAAGCCGGCGGCGCCGGTGGAGATTGCCAATGGGGTGCTGTTCCTGGCGTCCGACTTGTCATCGCACATGACCGGGGCGGAGCTGGTGATCGATGGCGGGATGACGGCGGGGAGTGTCCGGCGGCGATAAGAACGTCATGCGCAACAAATTCTTTGCATGATCGCACTGAGGCTGTTACGTTTCCGGCGGATCATGTCGGGAGTGCGCGCAGATGCCACCTGGCCAAGACGCCGAAGAGGCGAAAAAGCACCCGGCCGAGGACCAGCCGGCCCGCAGTCCGGAGGAGACGGAGTTCGACGACACCATCTTCCGGCGCGACCTCTATGAGGTGCATCTGCTGATCGACTTCATCTCCGGCCGGACCGACAAGACGCTGGATGACCTTGAGGTTGCCCGTGGCAGCGATACGCTGAAGGGTGCGAAGGTTATCGAGGAGATCACGGCGATCCGCTTTCCGCCCGCGGGGACGCGGCGGCAGCGCTCGGCCGACGCCGCGTTGCTGCTGGGGGCCAAGAACAAGCTGAACATGCTGGCCCAGCCGGCGCGCGGGCTGACGGTGGCGTTCACGGCGATGTTCGTGGGGCTGGGCTACCAGCGCTATCCCGCGGCGCCGGAATCGCTGCGCTGGCGGGTCTGGCGGATGCTGATGGCGCCGATTGACCGGTTTGTGGCCTGGGCGACGATGGCGACCGACAGGAAGGAGGCGCCGCAGCAGCGGGTGGAATTCGAATCGCTGGCGCGTTCGCGGGTCGGGCTGGCGCGCAATGCGTTTCCCGGGCTGGTGCAGCCGGTCCGGCGGCTGCGCTGGGTGCTGACCGGGCTGATGTTCTTCTTTTTCCTGTTCTGGCTGCCGCTGACGGCGATTACCTATTGGGATGTATCGTTCCTCAAGGCGACGTTGCAGCCGCTGGAGCAGGCGGCAAGGGATCGGGCGAGCCTCAAGCTGGCCAATCCGCTGTTCGATGAGGGCGATTGCTCGTCCGCGCCGCGAACGCCGACAACCGAGGCAAACCCGCTGCGGGTGGCCTGCAAGCGCATCGACGACATCAAGGTCCGAGAGGACGCGGCGCGGGACGAACTGGCGCAATTCCTCGGCTGCCGCGATGTCTTCGCCTGTCAGTTCTTCCACGCGATCCGCTGGCGCGGGGTGCTGTTCAACGCCGAGCTGGCGGGCGCCGGACAGCTGGCGGTGGTGCGTGAACAATATGCCGTGGCCTTGCTCGCCGTGTTTGCCAACTACGTCTTGCCGATGATGTTCGGGCTGCTTGGGGCCGGCGTGCGGATGTTGCGCGTGGTGCAGTACAAGCTGCGCGACAGCTTGTTGGGTCCGCGCGACCTGGTGCTGACGTTCATCGGCCTGTTGATCGGGGCGATTGCCGGGGTGGCGGTGGGGCTCTTTCTGGCGCCGACGGATGTCTCGCTCGGCGGTTCGGCCGGCAACCTGACCTTGACGGCGGCCGGGCTGGGATTCCTGGTGGGGTATGGTTCGGACCACTTCCTGCAGATGCTCGATAGCCTGTTGGACCGCATCTTCGTGGCCGACCCGGCGCCCAGCGACGCGCCGCCCAAGCCGGCTGCCAGCAACGCGAGGCCGCCCGGCGGCTGACGCGGGTTTCATCAGGCGGCGTCGGCGGGCTAGGCTGTGGGCAGCATCCCAAAGTTCTGGGCAGGAGAGCCGCCATGATCGCCCCTTATCTCGTGCATGCCTTCAACACCGCCAAGGCGTCGGAGAACAAGATCCACGACGATGCCGTGGCTGCGCGCTTCGGCTTTACCGGCGGGCTGGTGCCGGGGGTGGATGTCTATGCCTACATGACCCACCAGGCGGTGGCGAAATGGGGTCGTGCCTGGTTGGAGCATGGGACCGCGGAATGCCGCTTCGGCAAGCCGGTCTATGACGGCGAAATCGCCGACGTGGAGGCCACCATCATCGAAGGCGGCATCGGTCTGTCGGTCACCAGCAAGGGTGACAACTGCGCCGTCGGCCAAGCCGCCCTGCCGCCAGCCGAAGCCGCGCCCAGCCTTGCCGACTGGCCCAACCCGGTGGTGCCGGAGCACCGCCCGCCGGCCAGCGAGACATCGCTGCCGATGGGTGGCTGGATCACCTCGCGCGACGTCGCCTGCACGCCGGAGTTCGTGCGGCAATACCTGCACGACGTGCGCGAAACCGCCGCGCTCTACGCCGAGGAGGGGCTGGTCCATCCCGGCACCGTGCTGCGGTTGTGCAACTATGCGCTCAGCAGCAACGCCGTGCTCGGCCCGTGGATCCATGTCGGCAGCAAAGTGCGCAACTTCGCCCTGGCCCGCGTCGGCGATACGCTGGCCGCCCGGGCCAAGGTGATCAGCAACCATATGCACAAGGGCCACAAATTCGTCGTGCTGGACGCCCTGGTGGTTGCCAACAACACAACCCCGATCGCCCGCATCGAACACACCGCCATCTACCTGCCGAGACAGGTTGCGGCGGCTTAGGCTGGGGGCGGAAGCACGGCGGGGATAGCCCCGGCCTTGCCAGCCTTCAATCCAGTGCCGAGCCCGCTGTCGGACCGAGGCCGCGCCGCGGGGTCCAGACGGGGTCGGGGGTGCGCCAGAGTTCGGCGTCTGCCATGCCGTCGGCCAGGGCTGTGGCCATGGCGTCGAGCAGGCGCTGGCCTTTTTCGGCGGTGACCCGCGCGCGGGTCACCGATGGTGCCGGTGATCGGCGCGCGTTCGGAGAAGCTCCAGAAGCGGCTATAGCCGGCGCGGCCCATGATGGCGGGCGGGGCTTGCTGGACGGCTTCGTCGAGTTTGTCGGTGCGCACGGTGCCGGGGGTCATGGCGAGCATGACCGATGTTTCGGCCTCGCAGGCATGGGCCGGGCCCTTTTGCTTTTCCAGGATGGCGGCGATGGCTTCGGCGGCGATGTACCAGGGCGTGCAGGCGACGATCGGCAGGCCGTATTCGACGGCGAGTTCGCGGGCGGCGACCGAGAGCGGGTCGATATTGCCGCCATGCCCGTTGACCAGCAGCAGGCGGGTGAAACCGATGGCGCGCAGCGAGCGCGCGACGCCGGAGATCACGCCGCGGAACTCGGCGAAGTTCAGCGTGATGGTGCCGCCGAACGGCAGGTGGTGCTCGCTCATCCCGGTCCACATGCCGGGCAGCACCAGCACCGGCATGGCGGGGGCGGCCAGGCGGGCAGCGCGGATGCTGATTTCCCAGGCGGTGAGCGTGTCGGTGATGACCGGCAGGTGCGGGCCGTGTTGTTCCAGCGAACCGACCGGCAGGACGGCCAGGGTGCCGAGGGGATGGGATTGGCCCTGTTCCGCCACGGCGCGGATTTGCGGGCCGGTCAGGTGGGTCCAGTCTACTTCGATGGTCATTGCCATGCCTCCCGGGCGGGTTAGCGAATCGCGGTGCCCCCGCCGAATCCAAGGAAGCCGGCCTGAGGGGCGGGGGTGCCCGGGTCGGCGCCGCGCTGGCGCACGGGCACGGCGGCGGCGCG
>JANXSA010000211.1 GCA_025352915.1 Rhodospirillales bacterium
TCCGGCGCCGCCAATACGCGCGCCAGGCGCTCGACGAACCAGCCGCCGGCCGGGTGGAAGCCAACCAGCGGCAGGTTGGCCCCCAGCGTAACCAGGCGAATGGCCGGGCCGTGGCGTCCCAGTGCCGGGTCGCGCGCCAGCGCCTGGGCGATCACATCGACGGCCATGAACGAGCCGGAGCTGTGGCCGACCACGACGATTTCATCGGCCTCCGCCGCCTGGGCGAGGGCTGCCAGCCGGTCGGCGAACAGTGCCAGCCGGGCATCCCAGTCCGGCCGGCGGCGGCGGACATATTCATCGGTCGAGACCCCGTCATCGAATAGATAGAGCAGGTAGGTATGACGCTCGGTCAGCCGCAGGGCCGCGACCAGGGCGGCGATCGCGCCGGCTGTGCCCATCGCCGCGCCGATCATCGCGGCATCCGCGAGCACGGGTCGCAAGGCGAACGCCGTCAAGCGGCCCAGCATGACGCCCAGCGCGGAGGCGGCGAGCGCCATGGCGATCAGCGCGATGTAGGGGTACAGGAAGAACAACGCGAAACGCCAATGCGCCCGCGCCATGCGCCACAGCATCCCGCTCGCCAAGCAGCCGGCCAGTAACAACCAGGCTTCGGCGATCTTGCGCCAGGGCGGCCGGCCGGCATCGGCGCGGACGATATCGTCCCAGCGCAGCAATTCGTAGGTGGTCTCGACCTGCCAATCCGGCCCGGCGGTGCTGGCGACCCAGTTGCGATATGGCGCGTCCGCCGGAGCGGCGGGGCGGGACACGCTGGTACGCAGGCCATGCAGGGCACCGAAGCGGGCGAATTCCTGGCGGAACATCCGGTAGTAATGCGCGGTCCCGCGGGGGTCGTAGCCCGGGACATAGAGCACGTGACGCCGGCGCACCGTCATCCGCCCGGCGGCGGCGGTGCCGCATCCATCATGCTGTGTTCCTCCCGCGGCAGTCGCGCCGCCATTGCGCCATCCTGATGGCATCGGGTGCTCCGCGCCAGCCTGTAGACGCTTGCCTGAATGGCGGGTCGATGGCCAGAATAGTGCTCCTCGGGAGTACCCCATGACCAAATTCAACGACCGCGTCCTGGCCCAGGAGGAGTTGCGGGCGCTGTCCGTGCGATCCAACTGGCCCGGGGCGATCCGCCTGGGCATTCATGTGCTGTTGCTCGGGCTGGCCGGGTGGTGGGTGGCGGTGGCGCAGGGCTGGGTTTTGTGGCCGGCGATGCTGGTGCTCGGGCTGGTGCAGGTGGCGTTGTTCGCGCCGTCGCATGAGACGATGCACCAGACAGTGTTCACCTCGGCGCGGGCGAACGCGATCATCGGCTGGCTGACCTTCCTGCCGGGGTTGCAGTCGAGCCATTTCTATGCGGCGTTTCACTATATCCACCACCGGCACACCAATGTCCCGGGCGAGGACCCGGAATTGCTGCTGGCCGAGCCGGCGACGCTTGGGCAATACGCGGCGCGCATCCTGGGGGCGGGGTATTTCACCGCCCGATTCGTGATGATCCGCGATGCCTGGCGCGGCGAGATGGCCGGGAGGCGATATTTTTATATCAACGACCGGCAGCGCCCGGGGGTGGTGGCCAGCGTGCGGGCGATGTCGCTGACGGTGGCGGGGCTGGCGATCGGCTCAGGCGTGGTCTGGGGGTGGCAGACGCCGTTCCTGTTCTGGATCATCCCGCAATTGATCGGCCAGCCGTTTTTACGCGGCTATCTGCTGGCCGAGCACGCTGGATGCACGCTGGACCGCAACGGGCTGACCAACACACGCACCACGCTGACCAACCGGGTGGTGCGGCTGTTGATGTGGGACATGCCGTTCCATGCCGAGCATCATTTGTATCCGTCGATCCCGTTCCATCGGCTGGCGGCGGCGCATGGGCTGTTGCGGGCGCGTTTGCGGTTTGTCCAGCCGGGCTATCTCCGCTTCAACACTGGATTCGTGCGCGGGTTGGGCCGACGGGATTTGTGATCCCCCGGCTCAAGCCGCGTTGCTCAGCGCACCGCCCAGTCGCGCCATGACCCGTTCCACCACCGCGCCGGTTTCGCTGTCCTGAAGGAAGACCACCGCGACGAGATCGCGCTCGACTCGGGCCACCCGAGCCTGAACCGGGGCCGCCTCCCCCGGCAAGGTCATGACCAATCCCAGCCCGGCGATCAGCCCCTGGCTCTTCGCCACGCCAAGGCCGGCGCCCCCGATGGCGATATCCCGGAGCTGCGCCGCCCACTCCCGGCCACCGGACGCCAGCAACTGACAGGCCACGTCGCCGGCGGCGAGCCGGTCATGGCGGCGCCGGTTCTTGCCGGCGTTCAGCGCCCCCTCGAGGAACAGATCGACCTCGGTGCGCAAGGTTTGGGCGACATTGGCCACCTCGTCGGCCGAGGCCAGGACGGACTCGCCCGCCTTCATGCTGTCGTCGGCCAGCACCCCCAAGGTTGCCATGTCCTGGTTCGCCTGGATCGTGCGCGCGGCTACGCCGTTCACCTGGCTGGCGATCTCTCGGGTGGCGGCACCCTGCTGTTCCACGGCGGCCGCGATGGCGGCGGCGATGCCGTTGACGTGGCCGATCGCCTCGCCGACATCGGCCACGGCGGAGACGGCTTCTCCGGTTGCCGCCTGGATGCTGCCGATCTGGCGCGAGATCTCCTCGGTGGCGCGGCGGGTCTGTTCGGCCAGTTGCTTGACCTCGGATGCGACCACGGCGAAGCCCTTGCCGACATCGCCCGCCCGGGCGGCCTCGATGGTGGCGTTCAGCGCCAGCAGATTGGTGCGGCCGGCGACCTCGTTGATGAGTTTGACCACGTTGCCGATCTCGGCGGCTGCCTGCGACAGGCCGCGGATGCGCACGGTTGTCGCCTCGGCACTGGCGACCGCCTTTCCGGCCGCCTCGGCGGCGCCGGCGACCTGGCGGGCGATCTCGTCGACGCTGCTGGACAGTTCCTCGGTGGCCGCGGCCACTTGCGACAGGCTGGCGGTTGATTCCTGCGCCCCCTCGCCACTGAGCCGGGCGGCATCCAGGGTGTCGCGGCCGGCACGGGCGACGCTGGCCGCGGTTTGGCGGATCGCGGTGGCGGATTCGGACAGGATGCGCATGACGCCGGAGACCGAGCCGCCGAAATCGGCGGTGTGGCGGTCGAGTTCGACCTGGCGGCGGTCGCTCGCGGTTCGTTCAGCCTGGGCCGCGGCCTCCAGCTGGCGTTTGGCGATGCCGTCCTGACGGAAGCCGTCCAGTGCGCGGGCCAGCACGCCCAGCTCATCACGCCGGTCGCCTCCGGGTACGTCGATCGTGAGGTCGCCGCTGGCCAGGGTGGCGGTGGCCACGGTGATCCGGCGCAACGGGCGCACAATGTCGCGGGCGATCCAGGCGGCGAACAGCGCCACCACCAGGGCGGCGGTCAGCACGGCGACAATTTCGTAGATCAAGCGCTGGCGTTGGGCCGCATGCAGGTCGTCGATATACAGGCCGGAGCCGATCACCCAGCCCCAGGGGGCGAAGCCCTGGACATAGGACATCTTCTCGACCGGCTGGGCGCTGCCGGGCTTGGGCCAGAGATAGGGCACCACGCCGGCACCGTCGCGGCGGACCGTGGCGACGACGGCTTCGAACAGGCGGAAGCCGTTCGGGTCGGCCAGGGCGCCGATCTCCTTGCCCTCCAGGTCCGGGCGGAAAGGGTGCATGACCATGCGCGGGGTCATGTCGTTGACCCAGATATATTCCGCACCGCGATAGCGTATTGCCCGCAAGGCGGCGGCGGCACGGGCCTGGGCTTCGGGTTGTGGCAGGCGGCCGGCCTGGACTTCGGCATGGTACGAGGCGGCGATGGCGACCGCGGATTCGACGACGTGCTTCAGGACATCACGCCGGGCGTCCTCCTGCTGACGGGCGGCGTCGAAGGCGCCGAGGGTGCCGACCACGACCAGGCCGATGACGGCGACCAGGGTGGTGAGGTGAATGCGCCATCCGATCGGCAATGCAGCGAGCATCGGCAGGTCCCTTTGTTGACGAAACGGCATTCTGGCGCACTGGTGTTAACATCGGCATAACGCACGGGCAGAGGAATAGCGGATGCGGCGGTTGCACTATGCCTGGGTGGTTGCCGGGTTGACCTTTCTGGTGCTGGCGATCTCGGCGGGGATGCGCGGGGCGCCGGGGGTTTTGCTGGTGGCGATGCAGCAGGAGCTTGGCTGGACGAGCGGGAGCATTTCGCTGGCGTTCGGGATCAACCTGTTGCTGTACGGGTTGTTCGGGCCATTTGCCGTCGCGGTGATGGACCGGTTTGGGGTTCGGCGGAGCGTTGCGGTTTCGCTGGGGATGATCGCGTTCGGGGCCTGGATGACGCCGTTTGTTTCGGCGGCGTGGCAGTTGGTGGTGTTGTGGGGGGTGGTGGCCGGGCTGGGCGGGGGGGTCATTTCGATGGTGCTGGTTCCCGTCGTGGCGGGGCGGTGGTTCACCGCGCGGCGGGGGCTGGTGGTGGGCGGGCTTACGGCGGGAGCGGCGGCGGGGACGTTGATGTTGCTGCCTTTGTTGGCGTGGGTGGCGCAGCATTGGGGGTGGCGGAGCATGGTGTTCATGCTGGCGGGGGCGATGACGGCGCTGATCCCGGTGGTGCTGTGGGGGATGGCCGACCGGCCGGCGGATATCGGGCTGGCACCGTATGGCGAGGATGGGCCACCGCATGCGGTGGTGGCGGTGGTGGGGAACCCGTTCGCGCGGACGATGGCGGCGTTGGGCGAGGGGCTGCGGGACAAGACGTTCCTGTTGCTGGCGGGGGCTTTCATTATTTGCGGGGCGACGACGAACGGGTTTGTGGGGACGCATC
>JANXSA010000227.1 GCA_025352915.1 Rhodospirillales bacterium
GTCCGTTCGCGAGGGTGATGTCGAGCTGCTTCGCGGGATCGCTGGGGAACAGGTGAGCCACCTCGCCATCGCCGGTGAAGTAGGAGACGTAGGCATGGCCGGCATAGTTCGGCATTACAAAGCGCGGCACGATGCTTTCCAGGTCGCGCAGTTTTCGCAGGCCGGACTTGAGCGTCAGTTGGACGTCCGATCCCTCGGCCTCGAAGTGGCGGGTGACCGGGCGCAACAAGTCGAGAGTGCGGCAATAGGGGCCCTTGATGACGACCGGCTGCCAGTTGACCGTCGCGCCACGGGCAGTGCCCTCGACAAGGCGACGATGCACGGCGTTGTAGTCATCGCCGATGAGTCCGCGGACGGTGACCTGGCCGCTTTCCGAGACGCTGCCTTCGATCAATGCGCAAGGCAGGCCCTGCGCAACTTCCTGAAGCGTGGTGCGCAGTTGCGCGGGTGAAGGCGGCGCAGGTGGAGGGGGCGGCGTTGGGACGACGACTGGCGGCGATGCCACGGGTGGGCTCGCTGCCGGCGGGATTGGCGCAGTGGACGGCGGTGTGGTTGTGGAGGCTGGCCCGGCGGTCAGCGGCGGGTCCGGCGCCGCGGCGGGGGGCGACAAAACGGTCGTGGGCGGCGGGACCGGGATTGGCGCTGGCGCGATGTCGGCGGTCACGGTCGGGGCAGGCGTGCGGCCGGCGAACCAGTACCAGCCGCCGCCGCCTGCCGCGAGCACCAGGGCCGAAACCCCGGCGAGCAGGGGCACGAGATTGCGCTTTGCCGGCGCCGGGGCGGACGAGAGTGGTGGACGCGGGGCCGCGCGCGCCGCCGGCGGGGGGGCGACCATCGTCGCGTCGGCGTCGTCGGCCGGTGCGGCAGCGGTTTGGCCCTGGGCCGCGGCACGCAGGGCCTGGGCGAATTCGGCCGCGGTGGCGTAACGCTGCTCCGGGCGCTTGGCCATGGCGCGCGCGACCACGCCATCCAGCATCTGCGGCGCGGTCACCGACAATTCCGACGGGTTGGGCGGGGCGACGTTCAGCACCTTGTGCATGATCGCCGTCATGCTGCCCTCGAACGGCCGCTCGCCGGTGAGCATCTGATAGAGCAGCACACCGGAGGAATAAATATCGGTGCGGGCGTCAACCGTCTGGCCCATGAACTGCTCGGGCGACATATAGGCGGGCGTGCCCATGATGGTGCCCGCCTGGGTCATGCTGCTGCTCTCGATCCGGGCGATGCCGAAATCGGCGATCTTTACCTGGCCGTCGCGGGTGAGCATGATGTTGGCGGGCTTGATGTCGCGATGGACCACGCCGCGTTCGTGGCTGAACTGCAGCCCGGCGAGCAGCGCCTCCATGATCCGCACCGTCTCGCCGGTCGGGAAGCGCTCGTTCTTGTCGAGCAGCGACTTCAGCGACGGGCCGTCGACGAACTCCATGACGATATAGGCAAGCTTGGCGGTTTCGCCGTAGTCGAAGACGCCGACGATATTGGGGTGGGTCAGCCGGCCGGCGGCCTGGGCCTCGCGCTTGAAGCGGGCCAGTTCCTCCTGCGTCTCGGTGTCGCCGGCATCGGGCAGGGTGAGGGTCTTGATCGCCACGCGCCGGTCGATGATGGGATCGTGGGCATCATAGACGGTTCCCATGGCACCCTTGCCCAGGATGCCCGCGATCACGTACTTGCCGAGCCTGCCGTCCTCCATCCGTATCCCTTCCGCGCCGTCGTCGGGAACAATCAGCCCCGCATACGGAAGCGTTATAGACCGGTCGGGCGGGTAACAGAAACAGCAGCCTGCTGCCCGGTGCGCCGCGCGCCACCCTCGCCGATGGTGGCGAAGGGTGCCCAGTAGAACGGATGCGCCACTTCGGCCACCAGGCCCTTGCCGGCTTCGTCGAGCATGCCGAGTTGGGCGGCGCGCATCGCGCCGGAGATGCCGATGCCGGGGCTGGCGCCGAGGCGGCGCAGCGAGTCGGCGACGAGATAGGCGGCGATCTGGTCATTGACCGACCAGTGGGTGACCAGCAGCGAGCGGGCCCCGGCATAGAAGAACGAGCGCGCCAGGCCCGACAGGCTTTCGCCCGCCGTGGTGCCGCCGGGGCCACCGGAATTGCACGCCGAGAGAATGACAGTGTCGGCATCGAGATCGAGTTCGAGAATCGCCGAGGCGGTCAACAGCGAGCCCGCGGCATCGGCAGCACCTGCAGGGGCCGAGGTGACGATCGCCGGCTCGGCCTGGCAGCGCAGTTCGGCGGGCAACAGGGCGTGGGTGGCGAAGTGCAGGATGCGGAAATCCTTCAGCCCGGCGCGCCGCACCCCGGCGGCGGTGAAGGCCGGACCGAGCAGCGTCTCGGCGGGCGCCGCGCCGAGCAGCCGGCGGGATGCGTCAAGCTCAGCCCGGGCAAAGGGCAGCGGCGGCAGCCCGGCATAGAGCCGCGCGCTGTCGGCACACTCGGCCCCGAAGCTGCGGGTCGCCTGGGCGAGGGTCACCGGTCGGAAATCACCGAACCCGAACCAGGGGCGGGTGGCACGCGAGTTGCCGGCGATCTTGCGCAGCGAGACGAAGTTCGCCGCCGCCGGCACGTGCGCGATCGTCGCCCGGCGGAGCAGCCAGGGTGCCGTGGCCAGGGCGTCCGGAGTGGCCGGACCGGTTAACAGGAGTTCAAACGGCAGCGACAACAGCGGACCAGCCGGCACGATGACCATCGAGTCCGCACCTTGCAGCGCCGGTTCCAGCCCTGCGAGGGTGGCGCGATAGAGCGCTTGCGCTGCCTCGATGTCGAAGGGCGGCGGGGTGCCGGTGGTGTTCTCGATGCTGGCACGCACCCGGCGGACGAGCTTGCCGATCTCCGGCAGGCCGCCGGGGATGGGTGCGACGTCGACGCGGCCGTTGCGCAGCGCGAAGGCCCAGCCGCCGGTATCGCCGAGGGTGATCGAGACGAAAGCCTCGCCGGGCGCGAGGGCTGCCAAAACCTCGGCCGCGGGCGCCACTTGCTGCACCAGCTGGCCGTAATTCGGCGACGCGGCCTGGAGCGTCGATTCGGCTTCGGCGGCATCCTCTTGCGCCTTGGCAATACGGGCGTCCAGCGCCGGTGACCCGGACGGCGCGTTGGCACCCGTGGTGGAGGGTTCAAGCTGATCGCGCTCGCGATAAAGATCGGCCAGGCGGGCGCGGATGTCCTCGCGGGCGCGGATGGCGGCGGCAACCTTGGGGTCGCGGGCGTTTTCGGACAGGCGGGCGGTGGCCTGGGCGATCTGTTGGCTGGTGACGCCGCCCTGGGCGAGCTGGGCCGCCTCGAACATCTCGACCAGCCATTTCTGGCTTTCGCCGGAGCGGGCGCGCGCGGCGGCAGCGAAGGCGTCCAGGCATGGGGCGAGAAGCTGCGGATCGGCGCCGATGCGCAACTGGCGCAACAGCCGCACGGCGCGCAGGCAAACATCATCCGCGGCGGCGGCTTGTCCGGCGCGCGCCATCTGGCCGGCCCGCAGTAGCAGGGTCTCGGCGACCGGCCGGCTGTCGGGCAACGCCTGGGCGAACACAGCAGCGGCGCGGGCATACTCGCCGGCCCCGGCATCGGCGCCGGCGGTGTCGGCGATGATCCCGGCGCCGGTGCGCGCCATGCGGGCGCTGATGACCGGCTGGCGCAGGCCATTGCCGGTGACCAGGTCGTTGGCGTGGCGCATGGCCACCGCGCTCTCCTCCAGTCGGCCGGCGCGCCGCAACAGGGCGGCTTCGCGGCGGCGAACCTCGATCAGGCCAAGCAACGCGGTACGGGTGGCAGGTGCCGACAGCATTTCGCGATTCGGCAGCAATTCAGCCATGCCGGAGCCGGCGCCGGTGCTGCCGATGCGCGCGGCGGCGCGCGGGCGCGCGTTGCGTACTTCATCGGGCAGCAGGTTGGCATAGCCAAGTCCGGCGCGGGCGAGCAGCGGCAGCGCCTTGTCGGTGTTGCCCTGGTTGGCGGCGTGCAGCGCCTGATAGTGCACCAGGCGGACGGACTGGACCGGATCGTCGGCGGCACGAACAAGCTGTTCGGCGCGGGCGAAGATCGAATCCGCCTCGGCATATCGCCGCTGGTTCGAGACTTGCAACCCAAGCGAGATCAAGCTGACCACGGTGTTCGGGTTGTCGGCGCCGAGCGCTTTTTGCTGGAGCAGCAATGCCGCCCGCATGTTCTTCTCGGCGCCTGAGAAATCCTCGGTCCGATTGGCGTCATCGGCGACGCGCACCAGCCTGTCATATTCGCCGACATCGCCGGAGCTGAAGGCGCGGGCGGCAGAGCGTTCGGCGATCAGGCGCTGGGCAGCGCCGCCCTGGGCCTCGCTGGCGGCGGCGGTGGCAGGCAGGCGGCCGGACAGCACGCCGATGGCGCGTTCCATCACCGGCAACGAGGGCTGCACCCCATCGGCGAGCCAGGTCCGGCCACCAACCGTGGCGACCAGGGCGATATGCGCCCAGCCACCGACACGGCGGGTGCATTGCAGCAGGAGTGCCGGCTCGCTGCCGAGAATCGTCGTCGCAGCCGGCGGTTGGCAGGCATAGCGCTGGTCCAGCCCGATGCGCCATGGGCCATTGACGGCCACCTCGGCGGCCGAGGCAGGCGAACCCGGGGGCGGGCGGCGGACGCGCGCGCTGGGTTGCAGCCAGGTGCCGCAATAGACGTCGGCACCCTCGCCGAGGTTCTGCTGGGTGCAATCCTCGCCCGATGCATTCTTGCCGACCGCCAGTCCACCCTCGGCCCGGCTGGACTGGCCGCCGCTGACATAGGCGGTCTCGGGCGGCGCCGTGCAGGCCGCGGCCAGGGTCGTGGCGAACAGCACGGTGACGAGGCTGTGGCGGATCGGCCGCATGTCAGTAGTCCTCGTCCGAGACATTGGGCAGTTGCACGTCGGCGTCGTCCTGAGTCGGACGGTCGCGGATGATCGGCACGTCGCGCAGCGGGCTGATCGGCGGGATGGTCTGCACCGGCAGCAGCACGCAATTGATCGAGGTGATCGGGCAGGCGTTGAAGCGGTAATTCGCGTTGGGCAGGGCGAGGATGCCGGCCTTGTTGGCGGCAGCCTGGCCGTCGAGCCCGCCGATGGTGCCGAACAGGTCGGCCTTGCCGCCGCTGCCGAGTACCAGCAGGCCGGCGACGTCGACGGTGCCGGTGGCGATGCCGTTCTGCCGCGTCACCAGGATCAGGTCGGTCGCCTTGCCGACCAGCTGGCCGATGCTGATCGTTCCGGCATCTGGCTGCGGCAGGACGAAGTCGATCGTCGCCTTGCTGGCGCTGAACGGCGCCACGGTGATGTTGCCGGTGCTGATCTTGCCCGGCCCACCGCCGCCGGCGATGGCAAGGAAGCTGCCGAGCTGGCTGGTGGTCAGCGCGGCGATCTGCGGATCGGTCAGCTTGACGTCGATCTTCTGGGCGCTTCGATCCAGCCCGTCGGTGGTGAACGCAACGCCATCGCCGACGGTGATACTGCCGGCGGCGGTGATGCCGAACAATCGGGCGGTCACCGGGCCGGAGATCGCCAACGGCGCCGTGTTGTTCAGGGTGAATGTGCCGTCGGCAAGGCTGGCGCCGACCAGCGTGGCGATGGCATTGGCACCGGTCAGCGCGATGTTGCCGGCGCTGCTGGCCGATGCGGCAAGCTTGCTGGCGACCAGCGTTCCGGGCGCGGTGACACCCGTCGATGTGCCAAGGCTCAACAATCCACCCGGAGCCGCGACCTGGCCGCCGATTGCAACCGTGATGGCGCCATTCGGGGTCGCCAGTGTGGTCGCCTTTCCTGGGCCGCTGACAACGCTGCCGGCGACGTTGATCGCGGCGGGTCCGCTCGCCAGCCCGGTAATGGTGACGGCGCCCTGTGCGGCGCCGAGCGGGCCGCTGATGGTCAGCGGGATGGCATTGACGATGGAAATATCGCCGGCACCGACCGCGAAGCTGCCGATGCTGGCGATGGCGTTGCTTGCCTGGGCAAGGCTGGCCTGGCCATTCAGCCCGGCGCTCGTCAGCAATCCAAGCGTCAGCATGCCGCCCGTCTGGGTGACACCGGCGCTGCCGGCCGCGAGGTCGAGCGTTGCGGCCTTGAGGACGTTGCCGAGCAGGATGCCGCCAGCCGGTGCCGTCGCCGCCAGTTTGGTTGTGCCGGAGACGGTAACGGCGCCGGTCACCGCGATCGCGCCGGCGCTTGCAGCACTATTGGTGATCGTCAGGTTGCCGGCGGCGATGGTCACCGGGCCGGCGACGGTCAGCGCCAGGGTGTCGGTGATGCTCAAATTGCCGGCTGACAGGTTGAGCGGTCCCAGCGCCGAGATGGCGTTGCCGGCCTGGTCGAGGGTCGCCGCGCCGGCGATGCCGCCGCTGCTTTGCAGCGTCCCGGCGGTGATGCTGCCGCCAGACTGGGTGATGCCGGCGCTGCCGACGGTGAGGTCCACCAGGCCCGATGCCGTGGCGTCGATGACACCGTTCGATGCGATGCCGCCACTCCCCGGGGCGTTGAGAACGATCGAGCCGGCGGCACCGCTGCGCAGAGTGCCCGTGATGCCGATGGCCGAAGGTGCGCCGGAGTTGCCGGTCAGGGCGATACTGTCGGCCGAAAGGGTGCCGGCAACCGTCAGCGTCGATTTGCTCGCAAGCGCAAAGGCGCCACCCGACACGGCGATATCACCGATGGTACCGACACTGTTATTCGTCCACGTCAGGTTGACCGGGCCCGCGATGCCGCCCGAACTGCGCAGCGTGCCCGCGATAACGCCGCCATCGGTCTGCTGCACGCCGCCGGTTCCGGCGGTCAGGTCGATGGTTCCGGACGGGGTGGCGTTCAGCACGTGGCCTAATGGAGCGTTGCCGAACACGATGCCGCCATTTGGCGCGATCGCCTCCAGCCGGATAAGCCCGCCCGGGCTGGTGGAGATGCCGTCGAATGCCGCGGAGATGGTGCCGGTCAGCGCGCGCAGCGCCACGTTGTCCGCCGACACATGCCATGCCGTGACTCCGGTGCTGTTGACCAGGGTGAAGTCGCCGCCGGACACCGCCACGGAGACGATGGTGGCGAAGGCATTGGCCGGCGCATTCAGGACCACGTCGCCGCCGACGGCGCCGCCCGTGAGATTCAGGGCGGAAAGACTGCCGGCGGTCTGGACGACGCCGCCGCTGCCGGAATAGAGGCCCAAACTGTTGGCGGCGGTCACGGTGCCGGACAGCGTCATTCCGGCGGTCTTGTCGGACGCCCCCAGAAATACGCTCTGGGTGGCCGTGATCGTTCCGCTGACACTCAGCGCGGCGGCCCCGGGCGCGAAGGACTGGATGGAGACACCGTTTGCGCTGATCGTCCCGGCAATGGACAGCGGGGTGCGTGTGATCAGTTCGACTCCGCCGCCGGGAAGGAAGACATCGCCCAATGTCGATATGGCGTTGAGGCCGGCGGCCAACTGCACCCCCGAGCCGGTGCCGCCGGACATAAGCAGCGTTCCGGCCGTGATCGCGCCCGCGAACTGGACGATGCCGGCGGTGCCGGGGGTGAGATCGAGCGTGGCGGCCGTGATGGTGCCGTACAACGCCATGCCATCGCTGGCCGCCAGCTTCATTGTGCTGGTGGCCGAGACACTGCCGGTGATGGTCAGCGCACTGGGGCCGACCGCGGTGTTGGTGAGGGTGATGTTGGCCGCGCTGAACGCGCCTGCGAGGTCCAGCGGCACGGAGCTGGTCAGCGTGGCATCGCTGCCAACGGCCAAGGTGGTGATCCGGCCGACGGCATTGCCGGCTTGGTCGAGCACAAGGTTGCCGCCGATCCCGCCGGTGCTGCGCAACGTGCCGGCGGTGATGCTGCCGCCGCTCTGGCTGACGTTGCCGCCGGCCGACAGGTCGAGAATGCCGGTCTTGGAGGCGTTGACATTGCCGCCCAGGTCGATCGCGCCGCCAAGATCGCTCGCCGTCAGCGTGACGGTGCCGCCGGGGATGGTGCTCAAGCTGCCAGTGATGGAAATCGCCGTGCCTGCGGCGCTGTCAGTCAAGGTCACGGCATCGGCCGCGACCGCACCCGATACGGTCAGCGCCACGCTGTCCAGCAGCGTCAGGCTGCCGCCGGTGATCGTGCTGTTGCCGAGGGCGACGACGCTGTTGCCGGCCTGGCCCAGCGTTGCATTGCCACCGGCAACCGCGATCGTCAGCGTGCTCGCGGTCAGGCTGCCGCTGGGCTGGGCGATGCCGCCGCTGCCGGCGATGAGGTCCACGGCACCGCCGGCAATCGTACCAGCGAGCAACAGGCCGCCTGCGACATTGCTGGCCTGAAGCCCAAGCGCGCCGCCGCCGGCGTCCAGCGTGCCATTCACCGCAATCGCGGTGCCACTGGCGGAATCGACCAGCGTGATGCCGGTGGCCTTGACCGTGCCGGCGACATTGAGCGCCGCTGCATCGGTCAAGGCAAAGCTGTTGCCGGTGACAGTAAAATTATCGAGCCGCCCGATGGCGTTGGACGCCTGGGTGAGGGCCACCGCGCCGGTCGCCCCGCCCGTGCTGCGCAGGCTGCCCGCGGTGATGCCGCCGCCGGTCTGACCGATCCCGCCAGTGCCGGCGGACAGATCAACCGCGCCGGTGACGCTGGCATCAAGCGCGCCCGACAGGGCGATGCCACCCGCCGCATTGGTCGCCGCCAGCGTGAGCGTGCCGCCGGCGCCGGTCTTGATGCTGCCGGAAACGTCGATCGCCTTGCTGGCCGCCGCATCGCCGCGCAGCGTGACGTTGGCCGCGCTGAGCGCGCCGCTGACGGTCAATGCGGCGCTGTCGATCAGGGTGAAATCGCCGCCCGTGACCGCAAAGCCGCCAAGTGCCGCGACGCTGTTCGCGGTTTCGCCGAGCGCCACGGTGCCCGCGCTGCCGCCGGTGCTCTGCAATGTCGCCGCGGTGATGCTGCCGGCGGCCTGGGCGATGCCGCCGCTGCCGGCGGTCATGTCCAGCGTGCCGGCCTTGAGGGTCCCGGAAAGCGCAATGCCCGCCGCCTTGTCGGTAACCTCGAGCAAGGTGGTGCCGGTGCTGGTGACGCTGCCGCTGACCGTCAGCGCGGTCCCGCTGGCGCTGTCGCGAATGGTGACGGCGGTGCCCGAAACCGCCCCGGCAATGTCCAGCGCGAGGCTGTCGCGCAGCACCAATGCGGCCCCGGTGACGGCAAAATTCCCCAATGTGCTGATCGCATTGCCGGCCTGGTCGAGCAGAACCGCCCCGGTGGCCCCGCTGCCGCTCCGCAGCGTTCCCGCGGTGATGCTCCCGGCACTCTGGTTGATGCCGCCGCTGCCCGCCGCAAGGTCAACCGTGCCGGTGGCGCTGGCGTCCAGCTTGCCGGACAGCGCGATGCCACCCGCGCCATTGGCGGCCACCAGCGTGATCGTGCCGCCAGCCGCGGTGTTGAGCACACCGCTGATGTCCAGCGCCTTGGACGATGCGGCAAAGCTGCGCAGGGTGATGCTGCTGGCCGACAATGTGCCGCCGACAGCTAGCGCGCCATCGCTTGCCAAGGCGAGATCGCCAGCCACCGCAAATGGACCCAACGCGCCAATGGTGTTGCCGCCTTGGGCAATACCCAGCGCTGCGGCGGTGGCGGTGAGCACCGGGATGCTGAGCCCGCCGGTCGATTGGCTGATGGTGCCGCTGCTGATCAGGTCCAGCGTGGTCGCGTTCGGCGCCACCGTGCCGGACAGCGCGATGCTGGCCGCCTTGTTGCTGTTGCCGGCGCTGCTGGCTTGGCCGATGCGTACCAGCGTCGCCGTGATGTTGGTGAGGTCGCCCAAGGCGAAACCGCCCGCCGCACCCCCCAGCCCGAAGCTCGCGGTGGCGTTGTTCGGGCCGATTTCGATGGTCCCGCCGGTGGCTGTGAGCGCCCCGGTGCCGGTGAAGCTCATGCCCGCGGCGGAGAGCGAAAGCGTGGTGCCGTTACCCGCGCTGACCGGGGCATCGACGGTCAGACTCGTGGTGCTGGCCAGCGTGATGGCGCCGTTCACCGCCAGCGGGCCGAGGCCGCTGATGACATTGGCCTGCGCGAGCAACAGCGCCCCGCCAATGCCGCCGGTGCTGCGCAGCGTGCCGGTGGTGACGCTGCCGGCGCTCTGGTTGACGCCCGCCGAACCTGCGCTCAGGTCGAGCACCCCGGTGACGCTGCTGTCGAGCTTGCCGGTCAGCACGATCCCGCCCGCGCCATTGCTCGCCGCGAGTGCGATTGTCCCGCCAGCGGCAACCGAGAAGTCGGCCGAGGAAATGGCGATCGCACTGGCCGACGCGGCGCTGCTGCGCAGGGTCGCGTTGGCCGCCGAAACGGTGGCCGCCGCCGACAATGCCTGGGTGGTGGCCAGGGTGAGGTCGCCGGTCGCGGCGAATTTCCCCAGCGTGGCGATGGCGTTGCTGGCCTGGCCGAGATCGGCGCCGCCAATACTGCCGGTCGTGGCCAGCGTGCCGGCGGTGATCTTGCCCGCCGTTTGGCTGACCGTGCCGATACCGGCCAGTTGCAGTGTCCCCCCGGCGCCAGCATCGATCGTGCCGGCCAGCGCCGTGCTGCCGGTGGCGGCACTGGTGGTGAGCGTGATCGTGCCAGGCGCGCCGAGGACGAGCGCGCCAGTCGCGGCAAGATTGAGCGCCGCCCCCGCGGCACTCCCGGTCAGCGCGATGCCGGTCGCCTTGACGGTGCCGGTCACGTCCAGCAAGGCCGCACTGGTGATCGAGATGGCGCCCGTGGTGGCGAGGTCGCCGATGCCGGCGATGGTATTGGCGGCGTTGTCCAGCGTGACCGGCCCGGTGATGCCGCCGGCGCCGGAGACCAGATTCTTGGCGGCGAGCACCCCGCCGGTCTGGGTCGCGCCATTGGCGGCGGTGACGAGTTCCAGCCCGCCCGTGGTCAGCGTGCCCGCGGTGAGCACAACCCCGGTCGCCGCGTTCAGCCGCAGCAACGGCGTCGCGGCACTGGTGTCGAGATCGGCGCGCAGGGTGATGCCGGCGGCCTTGGAGGTGAGGTTGATCCGGTCGGCCGTGAACGCCGCGAAGTCGGTCTGTAGCACCGCAAGGTCGCCGCCATTCACCGCCCCCAGGCTGATCGCCGCGGTTGGCGCCAGCAACTCGATGGTGCCGCCCGCGGCATTGAGGCTGCCGGTGGTGATCGTGGTCGCGTCAGCCTCAAGCCGGATGGTGCGCCCGGCACCCACCGTCACGGCGCCGGCAATGGTCAGCGTGCTGCCGGTCTGGTTGCCCAGGATGATGTCGCCGCCCGTCGCCGTGATGGCGCCAATCTGCGCGATGGCGTTGTCGCCGGTGGCCTTCAGTGTGCCGGTGATACCGAGGCTGCTGCGCAACATGCCGGCGGTGATGACGCCGCTGCTGGTGACCCCGCTGCCCGCGCTGGTGGAAATATCGAAGGTCCCGGCGCCAACATTGACCGGCCCGCTGATCGCCAGCCCGCCTGCGTTGACCAGGACGAGATCGCCGGCCGACACCGTCATGCTGCCCAGCGTGGTGACCGCGTTGGTGGCGGAGGTCAGCTTGACCGTGCCGTCGGCGCCAAAGCCGCTGCGGAGCGTGCCGGTGGTCAGCCCGCCAGCAGTCTGGGTGATGCCGCCGGTGCCGGCCGAAAGGTCGACAATACCCGTGCTTCCGGCATCGACATTCGCGCCCAGCACCACGGCGCCCGCCGCGTCGCTGGCGCGCAGCGTGATGGTCCGCCCGGCGCCGGTGGTCAACGGCGCCGCAACCTCCAACGTACCGGCGGTGGTGACGACCAGGCTGATATTGCCCGCACCGGTCCCGACGGCGCCGCTGACCTGAAGCCCCGCGGCGTTGGTGAGGCTGAAATTGCCGATCCCCGTCAGCGCAAAGCCGCCGAGGCTGGCAATCTTGTTGCCGCCGGCATCGAGCGCCACCGCGCCAGCGACATTGCCGGTGCTGCGCAGGTTGGCGGCCAGGATCGCGCCGGTCGTCTGCGTCACCCCGCCGGTGCCCGCCGAAAGATCGACCGTGCCCGCCGTGGCATCGACGGTACCGGACAGCGCGATGCCGCCACTTGCCGTACTTGCGGCCAGTGCGATTGTTGGGATGGCGCCAGTGCCGGTGAGGGTGCCGGTGGCATTGATGGCCGTCGCGCTGGCCGAACTGCTGGTGATCGCGATCGAATCGGCGGTCAACTTGCCGTCGATGGTGACCGCGCTGCTGGTGTTCAATGTGAACGCGCCGATGGTGGTGAGATTGCCAACCCCGGCGACGGCATTGCCGGCCTGGCCGAGCGTCACCGCGCCAAGCACGCCGCCCGACGACACCAGCGACCCCGCCACGACCGATCCGCCGGACTGGACCACACCATCGGCACCAGCATTGATATCCAGCTTGCCGGTGCTGCTGACGTCCACATTGCCGCCAAACGTGATGCCACCCTTGGCCGCGTTGGTGGCAATCAGCACCGCCGTGCCGCCCGCCACCGTGGTCAGGCTGCCGTTCACCGCGATCGCCGTCCCGGCCGCCGCATCGCCGATCAACACGATGATGTTGGCGCTCACCTTGCCGGCGACATCGAGTGCCAGGCCGGTGCGCAACCCGAGCAGCCCGGTCGTCACCGCCATGTCGCCAATTGTGCCGATCGCATGGATGTCGTTGGACAACGTCACATCGCCGGTGATGCCGGCGCTGCTCTGCACCCGGTTGGCAGTCACCAGCGCGCCGGAGATCGCATTGACGCCGCTGCCGGCAGCGTTCAGGTCGAGCGTGTTGGCCTTCAGCGGCACATCGTTGATGGTGATGCCGCTCGCCCCGGCATCCAGGCGCAATACCGCCGTGGCGGCGACCGAGGCGTCAAACGCGTCGCGCACCACCAGGCTATCGGCAACCGCCGCCGTCGCCGCCGAACCGCCAAGCCGCAGCGTGGCACTGCTGATCTTGCCAAGATCGGCCGCGGTGATCGTCAGTTCCGCCGCCGCCGCCTTGCCCAGGCTCATCGAGCCGCCGCCCAGAGGCGCGATCTCGACCGTGCCGCCGGCGGCCGACAGCGCGCCGGTGGCGAGCTTGAACGCCGGCAGCGCGAGCG
>JANXSA010000306.1 GCA_025352915.1 Rhodospirillales bacterium
AGCGCCGAGGCCGTCGGGTGATCGCCCATGCCGGCCACCGAGCGCGCGGGCATGGCGGTGCTGTCCGGCCGCACCTGGTCCATCAGGCCGGAGCGCGCCCAATAGGCGGTGGTGTCAAAGCCGGTCTTGTCCGCCTCCGGCCCGGACTCGCCATAGGCGGTGAGCGAGGCATAGATCAGGCGCGGGTATTTCGCGGCGAAATCGGCATAGCGCACCCCCAGCCGCGCCCGCACCGGCAGGGGAAAATTGGTCACGAACACATCGGCCTGGGACACCAGCCGCTCCAGCACCGCGCGGCCATCCGGCGCCTTGAGGTCCAGCGCCAGGCCGCGCTTGCTGCGGCTGTCCATCAGCCAGGCATAATCGATGCCGGGATTGGGCGCGCCGGGCCGGGTGTGAAGCTGGCGATAGGGATCGCCGGCGCCGGGCGGCTCGATCTTGATCACATCGGCGCCGTGATCGGCCAGGATGGTCGCGGCGGCCGGCCCGGCGATGAAGCTGGCGCAGTCGATGACCTTGAGGCCGGCGAAAAGCGGGGCTTCGGTCATGCTGGCGTCTCCGTCGGCGCGAAGGGATTGCGCAAGGTGCCGATGCCGTCGACGGCGACCTCGACGATCATGCCCGGCCGCATCGGCAGCGCGCCGACCGAGGTGCCGCAGGCGATAAGGTCGCCGGGCTCCAAGGTCATCTCGCGGCTCAGCAACGCGACGATGACAGCGGGCGGCAGGATCATGTCGCTCAGCGGATAGTTCTGGCGCTCGCGGCCGTTGAGCAGGACGCGGACGCGGGCACTGGCGGGGTCGATCGCGGTTTCGATACAGGGTCCGACCGGCCCGAAACTGTCCGGCGACTTGGCCCGCGCCCATTGGGGAAAGGCGGGATCGGCGGTGAGGATGTCGGTGGCGGTGACATCGTTGACGCAGGTGTAGCCGAAGATCGCAGCGGCGCCCGCGGCCGGATCGGCGTTGGCAACCCGGCCGCCGATGACAATGCCGAGCTCGCCCTCATAGATCACCCGGCCGGTGTAGCTGGCGGGCGGACGGATCGGCACATCGGGGCCGATGATGGCGCTGGGTGACTTCAGGAAATACAGCGGCTCGGCCGGAATGGTATTGCCCTGCTTGGCCGCCAGTTCGAAAAAATTGTTCCATAGCCCGATGAACTTGCCGGGGCGCAGCGGCGCGCGCAGATGGACGGCGCCGGCCGGCACGACCTCGCCGGTGGGTGTCGGGCGGTCGAACATGTCGCCGCGGTGGATCGCCACCGACCCGTCTTCGGCCATCATGCCGAATGCCTCGCCCCCGCCATGCGCCAGCCGCACCCATTTCGCCATCCGCGACGTCTCCCGTTTCCCGCCGCAAGCTTAACGGCATTGCGGCGCGCGGCAATGTCGTTGGCGCGATGTTGCCTTGGCGCGCTGATGCTTCATCATGGCCGCAAAGACGGAGGAACGAGACATGACCTGGCAGCCCGAACTCGACGAACTGCGCCGCCGCGAAGCCCTGGCTCATCAGATGGGCGGCGCGGACAAGGTCAAGCGCCAGCATGACGGCGGCCGGCTGACGGTGCGCGAACGCATCGACGGCGTGCTCGATCGCGGCAGCTTCCACGAGATCGGCGCCATCGCCGGCAAGGCGCAGTACGACGCCGACGGGCAATTGCTGGAGCTGACGCCGTCGAACTGCGTGTTCGGGCGCGGCCAGGTCGATGGCCGCCCGGTGGTGGTGGTGGGCGACGACTTCACCGTGCGCGGCGGCTCGGCCGACGCCACCATCAAGGCCAAGCCGATCATGGCCGAAAAAATGGCCGCCCAATTCCGCCTGCCGATCATCCGCATCATCGAAGGCTCGGGCGGCGGCGGCTCGGTGAAGACCATCGAGACCACCGGGCGGGCCAACCTGCCGGGCGGCGTCGGAGGCACCGAAGGGTTCTTCCTGGCCACCGACAACCTCTCGCAAGTGCCGGTGGTCGGCCTCGGCCTGGGCTCGGTGGCCGGGCTGGGCGCGGCGCGGCTGGCGGCAACGCATTACTCGCTGATGACCAAGGGCACCTCGGCAATGTTCGTGGCGGGACCGCCAGTGGTGAACGCGCTCGGGCACAACGTCACCAAGCAGGAACTGGGTGGTTGGGAAATCCAGACCCGCGCCGGCGGCGTCGATGATGCCGTCGATACCGAGGAAGAAGCCTTCGATCGGGCGCGAAAATTCCTGTCCTACCTGCCGTCCAGCGTGCACGGCGTGCCGCCAGTCACGCCCTGCACCGACGACACCGAGCGGCGCGACGAAAAGCTGATGAACATCATCCCGCGCGATCGCCGCAAGGTGTACAAGATGCGCACCATCATCGACACCGTGGTCGATGCCGGCAGCTTCTTCGAGATGGGGCGCAATTTTGGCCGCCCGGTCATCACCGGACTGGCCCGGCTGGGCGGCCATCCCGTGGCGCTGATGGCCAGCGACCCGCTGCATTATGCCGGCGCCTGGACCGCCGATGCCTGCCAGAAAGTGGTGCGCTTCGTCGACCTGGCCGAGACTTTCCATCTCCCGGTCGTCTACCTGATGGACTGCCCGGGCTTCCTGATCGGGGTCGAGGCCGAGCGCACCGCGGTGATCCGCCACGGCGTGCGGGCGATGGCGGCGATGAACCAGACCACGGTGCCGTGGTGCACCATGGTGATCCGCAGCGCATTCGGCGTGGCCGGCGCGGTGCACGCCCCTGCCGGCCGGCTGGCGCTGCGCTACGCCTGGCTGTCGGGCTGGTGGGGCTCGCTGCCGCTGGAGGGCGGGATCGAGGCTGCCTATCGCGCGGACATCAACGCGGCGGAAGACCCGGTGGCAAAGCTGCGCGAGATCGAGGACCGGCTGAACAAGCTGCGCTCGCCGTTCCGCACCGCGGAGACCTTCCAGGTCGAGGAGATCGTCGACCCGCGCGACACCCGCCGCCTGTTATGCGAGTTCGCCCGCCTGGCCGAGCCGCTGCGCACCCCGGGACGGCCGGCGCTGTCGACACGGCCGTAGTTCCTGGGGTGATCGCCGGCCGCGATTGGTGCCGCGGCCGGGTGTATGGGATAAGCGGCCGGTCGATACCCCGCCCTCTCCCCTTTACAGGCTGATGCAGCTGGCTCTTTCCGCCGCCGTTCCGTCGCATCTCGTCCGTTGGCTCTGGCTGCCGGCGGGCGTGACGCCGATGGCAGCGGGACCGGACTTCCTGTTGCTGCGGATCGACTAGCGATGGCCGAGCCCCAGGCCCTGGTGATCGGCGGCGGCTTCTACGGCTGTTGCCTGGCCATCCATCTGCGCCGGCACTTCGATCGCGTGCTGCTGGTGGACGAGGCGGACGGGTTGTTGTCGCGCGCCTCGCGGGTGAATCAGGCGAGGCTGCACAACGGCTATCACTACCCGCGCAGCTTCCTCACCGCCGCACGCAGCCGCAGCAATCTCGACGTATTTCGCCGCGCATTTCCAACCGGCGTGTTCGATGATTTCCGCCATCTCTACGCCATCGCCCGCAGCGACTCCAAAGTCGGCTTCCGCCATTTCGAGCGCTTCGCCGCCGCCATCGGCGCCAGCCTCGGCCCGGCCAGCGAGGAAGATCGCCGGCTCTTCGAACCCCGCCTGATCGAGGCGGTCTACGAAGTGGTCGAGCCAGCCTTCAACGTGCGCGCCCTGCGTGATTTCCTCACCGCCCGGCTGATCGAGACCGGCGTCGATGTGCGCACCAACACAAGCGTGGCCAGCCTGGCACCGTGCCCCGCTGGCGTGCTGGTGACACTGGCCGATGGCAGCACGGTCCAGGCCGGCTGGGTGTTCAACTGCACCTATGCCGCCCTCAACCGCGTGGTGCCCGAGCCGGCGGAAATGCGCCCGCGCCTGGTGCACCAGCTGACCGAGATCGCCCTGATCGCGCCGCCGCCGGCGCTGCGTCATATCGGCATCACCGTGATGGACGGGCCGTTCTTCTCCACCATGCCGTTCCCGTCCGAGGGCCTGCATTCGCTGACCCATGTGCGCTATACCCCGCAAATGTCCTGGCCCGAAGCATCGGCTCCCGAACGCGACCCGAACAGCGTGCTGCGGACGTTGCCGCCGTCGCGCTTCGCCTGGATGATGCGCGACGCGCGGCGCTATGTCCCGGTGCTGGAAGACGCGGTGCATGTGCGCTCGCTGTTCGACATCAAGACGCTGGCCGACGGCACCCAGGGCGATGACGCCCGCCCGATCCTCTACCATCGCGACGCCGTCGCACCGCGCCTGGTCTCGATCCTCGGCAGCAAGCTGGACAACATCTTCGACGTCTACGACTACGTCGATGCAACACTGGAGCGGGCATGAGGACGCACGACATCTTCGTCTCCGCGGTGATGCGGGTGCGCGACGCCGAGGACGTGATCGGCCCGGCCCTGGAGCGCCTGTCCGCCGTGATGGAGGGCGCCTTCGGCTATTACGAGATCATCATCGTCGATGACGGCTCCAGCGACGCGACGCTGGCGCGCATCGCCGACGTGCAGTCGCGGGCCCGCAACATCCAGCTTTACGCGCTGTCGCGCCGCCGTGGCGACAACATCGCGCTGACCGCCGGACTGGACCACGCCATCGGCGACATGATCGTCATGCTCGACCCGCGCCTCGACCCGCCGGAGCTGATCCCGCAGATGGTCGAGCGCGCGCTCGACGGCGTCGACATCGTCTACGCCCTGCCGCGCGAGCGCCTGCAAAGCCGAGGCCTGGCCAACCTCGCCGTGCGCGGCTTCGTCGCCGCCCTGTCGCGGCTGAACAATGTCGATGCGCCACAGGCGATGTCGAGCTACCGGCTGCTCAACCGCACCGTGCTGAACTACATGCTGGAAGCCGTCGACCGCCACCGCTCGCTGATGTTCCTGCCGGCGCTGTCCGGCTACCCCTACGCCACCATCGACTATGACCGGCTCGGCAACACCACCGGCACCGCGCCAACCGGCGAACGCATGGCCAAGGCGCTGGACCTGGTGTTCTCCACCTCGGCCCGGCCACTGCGCATCATCACCCTGATGTCCCTGGGCATCAGCGTGCTCTCGCTGCTTTACGCACTTTATTCAGTGCTGATCTTCGTCGTGCGCGACGACGTCGCCCGCGGCTGGACCTCGCTCAGCCTGCAAATCTCCGGCCTGTTCTTCCTGGTCTGCATCATCCTGGCGGTGATGAGCGAATACATCCTGCAAATCCTGGAAGCCACCACCCACCACCCGCGCTACCACATCGCCGCCCAACGCCACAGCACCACCATGGACTACGCCCGAACCCGCAACGTCATCGCCACGGCGCGCGGGGACGGAGGAAGCAAGGCGGGGGCTTTGCCCCTCGACCCCACCAGGGTCCGAGACCCTGGACCTCGACCATAAGCGCCTTCACGGAAGGGGGTCTGGGGCCTCAGGCCCCAGCGGGTCCAGGGCAGAGCCCTGGCCTTCCTTACTTCGCCCGCACGATAGATCGGAAGAGCACA